>JBMFXL010000010.1:0-13372 GCA_049964275.1 Acidimicrobiales bacterium
GATCGTGCGACTGAGGTCGCGAACGACATAGGCGCCAAGGTGCGACCCCTCACCGATCTCGTGGAACTCGTCGTCGAATGCGACGGTATGATCTTTGCGACCTCCTCCTCTTCGACGATTCTGACAGAGCAGACGTTTCTTTCGGCGTCCTCCCGCCGTGATGGACGCCATCTTGTGGTCATCGACCTCTCGCTCCCAAGGGATGTCGATGTTGCACTCCACGACCATTCGGGAGTGACCTTGTTCGATCTTGATGGGGTTAATCGTCGCGTGGAAGCGCAACTTGGGATTCGTCTCGAAGCGGTCCAAGACGTTGAAGCGCAGATTGCTCGGTCACTCTCGAGCTTCGGAAGTATCAACGCAACACGGGAGCTTTCTCCGGTGTTGAGCGCGCTCTATCAGCGAGCGGAAGAGATACGCGCGCGAGAGGTCGAGCAGTTTCTCCGGCGTCACACCGAGTTCGATGAGCAAACGAGAGAGGCAGTGTCCCGACTCTCTTCACAGATTGTCGCCAAGCTCATGCATTCCCCTGCAACGAAGCTTCGCAAACTTGTAGAGACGAGTCGCGGCCCTGCGGCAATAGAAGACGTCAAGACGCTCTTCGATCTGTAGTGGCCGGGGACGATTGCGCGGAGGGTTTGCCGTGTCGCGTGCTGTGAAGATTGCGACCAGGACGTCGCCACTTGCCCTTTGGCAGGCTCATTTAGTGGGCAGTCTGCTTAATCACGACTACGAACTGGTCCCCGTCCAGACCATCGGAGATGAACGTCAAGACACCTCCCTAAGAGAGATAGCTGGCCAAGGAATCTTCGTCAAGGAGATTCAACAGGCGCTCCTCGATGGACGTGCTGATGTGGCCGTGCATTCTGCGAAGGACCTTCCCTCCCAGTCCCCCGAGGGACTTTCGATCGCCGGTGTGCCATTGCGCGGTGATCCCAGAGATGCAATCATTGGCCTTCCCCTGAGCGAAATTCCCTCGGGTGGCCGAGTAGGCACCTCCTCGGCACGACGAGCATGTTTACTGCGTTCTATACGCCCCGATCTCGAGGTGGTCGAGGTCCGCGGAAATATCGCCACTCGTCTCAAGCTCCTCGATCGACTTGATGGACTGATGATGGCTTCGGCGGCGCTTGAGCGACTTGAGATTGCACGGCGCGATGTTGCTCATTTCGAGGTATCACAGCTCTGCCCCCAGGTCGCTCAAGGAATCATTGCCGCAGAGTGTCGCGCTGACGACGTCGAAACCGAAGGACGGCTACGAGCGATCACGGATGAGGCAACCGAACTCGCGCTACGAGCCGAGCGGGCCTTTCTCGCTCAACTTGGCGGTGGTTGCACGCTACCTCTTGGCGCTTACGCGGATCACGAAGACGGGGAGCTGCGCATCTTCGGATTCGTTGGGTCCCTCGACGGTCGACAGATCGTACGTGGAGAGCGCCGCGGTCTTGATCCAGTCGAACTTGGTCGAGCGTTAGCGGACGACCTCCTTGCCATTGGCGCTGGAGAGCTTCTTGCTGAGGTGCAGGCTTCATGAGCCTTGATGGATCAATGGGTGAGCCAGTGGTCTATCTCGTAGGAGCAGGGCCGGGCGATGTAGGTCTTTTGACGATGAGAGGCGCCGAGCTATTGGCGAAGGCCGATGTGGTGGTTTTCGATCAACTCGTGGACCTCGAGATGTTGCGTCTCTGCCGCCCTGACGTCGTGCTCCACGATGTCGGAAAGCGTCCAGGAGGTGGGGTCGCTCAAGAGGAGATCAACGAGCTCCTGATCGACTTGGCATCCGAGTTCGAGACGATCGTCCGACTCAAGGGTGGCGATCCATTCGTCTTTGGACGAGGCGGTGAGGAGATAGAGGCACTTCGGACTCGATCCATTCGATTCGAGGTGGTACCAGGTGTGAGCGCTTCGACTGCGGTGCCGGCATATGCAGGTATTCCGGTCACTCATCGAGGCGTGAGCAAGGGCTATCTCGTGATCACTGGCCACGAAGGTGGAGGGGTGACTTCTTCACATGAGTGGCAGGCAATTGCACGCTCAGGACTCACAGTCGTCGTGTTGATGGGCGCTGCACGACGCCGGGAGATTGCGGAGTACTTGATCGCTGGTGGGATGGCACCTTCCACGCCTGTCACCGTGGTCATGTGCGGAACTACGTCCCGACAGAAGACCATACGCACGCGATTGGATGCGCTTGGCGACTCCGAGGTGGTTGCTCCGGCCACCATGGTGATTGGAGAATGTGCCGCACTCTCCTTCGAATGGTTCGACGATCGACCTCTGAGGGGTTTGAGGGTCGTGCTCACTCGAGGAGAGTCGGAGAATGATCGTTTGGGTAACAGGTTGAGGGAACTCGGTGCGGAGATTGTAGCGGCACCAACCTATCGCATCGTTCCCGAACCCTCGTCCATGTCGTTTCCTGCCGCGGCGGGCGGACTGAGCCTCTATGAATGGGCGGTCTTCACCTCTGCCAACGCAGTTCGATGCTTTCTCGATCGACTTGAGGATCTTCGCGAATTGGCCTCGACCAAGCTCGCCGTCATAGGTTCGGGCACCGCACGTGCTCTAGGGGAGTATCGGCTTCGGCCGGATCTCGTCGTCTCGGACTCGGTGGGTGAGGGACTGGTCGCAGCGTTCCCAAGTGGTTCAGGCGAGGTGTTGTTCCCTCGTGCACGAATCGTTCGTGGGGTGGTGGCCGATGGGCTACGTGCGAAGGGATGGCAGGTGCGCGAACTCGTGGTGTACGACAACGTGCCGGTGACCCCACACCCGTTGATGCGGCGTACGTTCAGCGATGCAAACCTCATCGTGTTCACATCGGGTTCCGCGGTGACTCGATACCTCGAACTCTACGGGGACCATGGGATTCCTCCATATGCGGCGTCGATTGGACCCGTTACTTCTGAAGCGATGCGTGCAGCTGGGATCGACGTGACCGTCGAGGCGACGCAACATGATTTTGACGGTCTGGTCGACGCGATCATTCGATGGCAGGCAGGTACCGGGTTCGGTCTTGCCTCTGAGACCTAGGCTACACATCATGAGTTTCCCAATATCTCGGCCCCGGCGTCTTCGCAGTACGCACGCCGTGCGTGAACTCGTCGCCCAGACTCACCTGAGCCCGGCCGACTTCATTGCTCCATTGTTCGTTGCAGAAGGTGCGAGCGACCCTCTGCCGATTCGCACGCTGCCTGGCGTCGTACAACACAGCCTCGCCTCCCTAGAGGTTGAGGTCGACGAGTTATCCAAGCGAGGAGTTCGGTCGGTGATGCTCTTCGGTGTCCCAGCGCACAAGGATGCGGTGGGATCTGGGGCGTGGGACCCAAATGGAGTGGTGCAGGTCGGCTTGAAGCGACTCGCCGACAAGTTCGGAGATGAGATCGTGCTCATGGCCGACCTTTGTCTCGATGAATACACCGACCATGGGCACTGTGGACCGCTTGATTCTGAGGGCAACGTGGAAAATGATCGCACGATCGAGTTGTATGCTAAGGTCGCGCTCGCTCAAGCCGCCGGAGGTGCTCGGTTCGTAGCTCCATCGGGAATGATGGACGGGCAGGTTGGTGCGATTCGCCGAGGTCTCGATGACGCAGGTCGGACCGATGTCGGCATACTTGCGTACTCGGTGAAGTATGCATCGGCGCTTTACGGGCCATTTCGCGAGGCGGTCAACGTCGAGATCGCTGGTGGGGGAGATCGAAAGAGCTACCAGCAGGACTACCGAAATGTCGGGGAGGCACTCCGTGAGGTCCGTCTTGACATCGAAGAGGGCGCGGACATGGTGATGGTCAAGCCTGCAGGAGCGTACCTTGACGTGATCGGGCGAGTGGCCTCCGAGTTCGAGGTTCCCGTTGCGGCCTATCAAGTGTCAGGTGAGTATGCGATGATCAAGGGGGCCGCCTCGCTGGGATATCTCGACGGCGATGCCGTAGCGGTGGAATCATTGACCGCGATCAAGCGTGCCGGAGCGGATTTGATCCTCACGTATCTTGCGAAGGAAGTAGCGGAGCAACTGCAGTAGCAGTCGATTCCAAAGAGGAGCGGTAGCGGAATGACGAATGATCTCAATCATGAACTGTGGGAGCGGGCAACTGCCGTAATTCCAGGAGGGGTTAACTCTCCGGTTCGCTCGTTCTCTTCGGTCGGCGGAGAGCCTTACTTCGTCGCGAGCGCGAGCGGATCTTCGGTCACCGACATGGAAGGTCGACGTTATCTGGACTACGTTCAGTCCTACGGAGCGTCCATCCTCGGGCATGCCCATCCTTCCGTGGTCGAAGCGATTCAGCGTGCGGCAGCGTTAGGAAGCACCTATGGCGCTCCGACGCAAGGAGAGGTGGTACTCGCCGAGAAGATCGTGGAGGCAGTACCTGGAGCGGAGATGGTTCGGCTGGTTTCCTCGGGTACCGAGGCAACGATGACCGCGTTGCGTATCGCGCGTGGATTCACTGGACGAGATCGAATCGTGAAGTTCGATGGTTGTTATCACGGTCATTCGGATGCGCTTCTTGCTGCGGCTGGCTCAGGTGTGGCATCGTTGGGCATTTCAGGCTCGGCCGGTGTTCCGGACTTCGCCGTTGCGGGCACCACTGTGCTTCCTTACAACGAAGTCCCGACTCTCGCCGAGGATGTGGCGGCGATCATCGTGGAGCCGGTAGCAGCCAATATGGGCCTCGTCTTGCCGCTGCCTGGATTCCTCGAGGGACTTCGAAAAGAGTGCGATCGGGTTGGTGCGTTACTGATCTTTGATGAGGTCATTACCGGTTTTCGCGTCGCTAAAGGTGGAGCGGCCGAGGTGTTCGGTGTGATTCCTGACCTGTGGACCTTTGGCAAGGTGATCGGTGGAGGACTGCCGATCGGTGCAGTTGCTGGTCGTAGGAGTGTCATGGAGGTACTTGCACCACTTGGACCCGTGTATCAGGCTGGCACGCTTTCTGGAAATCCCCTGGCGACGGCGGCAGGTGCGACGGTGCTCGACCGCCTTGACGCCGCCGCCTACACAATGCTTACAGGCCGTGCAGAATCACTCGCTGAGGGACTTCGAAAGGTCTTTGCCGATGCAGGGGTCGGGGTATCTATCCCGACATTTGGGGGACTGGTGGGATTGTTCTTCGGAGACGAGGTCGTGAGAAACTATGACGATGCGAAGAAGAGCGTGTCCCTTGGGCACTACGGCACCTTCTTCCACGGAATGTTGGCTCGGGGCATTGCGCTGGCGCCTGGACCTTATGAAGTGATGTTCCCTTCGCTCGCGCACACCTGGGATGAGGTCGAACGCACCGTCGACACCGCTTCGGCGGTGATCGCAGAGCTCTGAGCGCTCCCGCGCGCGCCAAGTAGCCGACCTTACGCTATTGACGGAGTACCGTCTTGGTCACTGCGTCGTAGAGGAGCTCAGGCGCCCCTTTGCGCTCGTTCCTCATGAGGTTGGCCATGATGCGTACGACCATGGTCATCAGCGGTGGTACGTGCACCGCCGCCCACATCGAGGAACTGAGTACGCGAGGCTCCGAGATCAGCTTGACGAAGCGCCGCGCAACGCGATAGTAGACCTCGTAGCTCGTACGAAGCGCGTCCTCGTAGTTGCGGAGCAATGTTGGGTCGTCCATCTCGAGCGCCGCGGTCAGTGCGTCCGCAGCGAGGTGGCCCGTCTCGTATGCGTAGGAGATGCCCTCTCCGTTGAAGGGATTGATCGAGGCGATGGTGTCACCGAGGGCCAGATAGTTCGCCCCGGTCTTCGGAGTGACGACGTGACCCATCTGGAGCTTGCCACCGGTTGGTACCGTGAGCGCTGTCTCGGGCCCAAGCTTCCACGAAGGGTCTGCGTGGCGAACGAACTGCTCCATGGCGGTGGTGGTATTGATCGATTTCCAGCGGGCTGCATTCGTCAGGAGGCCGAATCCTACGTTGACTCGTCCGTCTCCTAGGGGGAAGATCCAGCCATATCCTGGTATCACCGAACCGTCCTCGCTCCTAAGGTCGAGATGGGATTCGATCCAAGGTTCTGAGGCTCGAGGACTTGCGTAGTATCCTCGAATCGCGAGCCCCATGGGCTCGCTTCGATCGCGAGTGAGTCCGAGACTCCGCGCCACTCGCGAGTTTGCCCCCTCTGCGAGGACGTAATACCGCGCATGGACCTCGACCTCTTCACTGGTGTCGAGATTTTTGACGACGAGCGACGTGATGGAGTTCCCCTCGTATCGTGCTTCGACTACCTCATGGTGCTGCATGAGCGACGCACCGACGAACTCCGCTCGTTGGGCGACCGCCTCGTCGAGCTCAGCTCGGGTCACTACGTAGCCGTAATCGGGATATCGCTCATGGCTCGGCCAAGGAATCTCGAGCTGTTTGCCAAAAGCGACTGCGCGGAGCCCACGGTAACGATGTTTGGTTTGGAGGAACGCACCAAGACCCATTTCTTCAAGAGCGAGCACGCTTCTTGGCGTGAGCCCGTCCCCACAGGTCTTGTCCCGAGGAAACGTCTTCTTTTCGAAGAGCGTCACCGAGAGCCCTCGAAGGGCGAGCCAATAGGCACAACTTGCACCACCGGGACCCGCTCCGATGATGGCGACATCCGTGGTGATTGCGTCAGCGGTCATGACTCAAGCGTACCGGGGGCGGCCTGGTTCGATCGATTCCCCTGATTCGACCCTTGCCCGATTTGGTTGGTAGCTGGGAATTTGCAAATATGGTTGAGTGAGAGATCAAGCTTGTACTCAACCAGCTTTTTCGTGTCTAAGGGGTTGATCTGATTGGCTCAGTACCTGCCGATCGTCGTGATGGGTGTGTTAGGGGCTATCTTCGCCGCGGGCTCGTTCATCGCCTCGGCGCTGTTTGCACCTACGCGTCCTACCGGGGCGAAGTCGGCGCCATATGAATGTGGGATTGTTCCGAACAAGGAGGTTGTCCAGCGTTTCCCTGTTCGGTTCTATCTGGTCGCGATGATCTTCATCATCTTCGACATCGAGATCGTGTTCCTCTACCCTTGGGCAGTTGCGTTTCACCAACTTTCCACCTTCGGGGTGGTCGAGGTATTCGTGTTTGCCATTGCGGTCTTCGTCGCCTTCGCCTACCTTGTGGCGAACGGAGCACTTAATTGGGGTCCCGCAAAGCGCCTGACCGCACTGACGGATGAAGCCCTCGATCTCGTCGACGAGGAAGCCGCGTAGCCTGATGGGACTTGAAGACCTGAACCACAACTTTCTCACCGGCCAGCTCGAGAGCCTCGTGAAGTGGGCTCGGTACAACTCGATGTGGCCGGCGACATTCGGGCTCGCGTGTTGTGCGATCGAGATGATGTCAGTGGGCGCCGCGGACTTTGACCTTGCGCGATTTGGAATGGAAGTGTTCCGCGCATCTCCTCGACAGGCTGATCTCATGATCGTCGCAGGTCGAGTATCCCAGAAGATGGCACCGGTACTACGACAGGTCTATGACCAGATGATGGAGCCCAAGTGGGTGATCTCGATGGGCGTGTGTGCGTCGACGGGTGGAATGTTCAACAACTACGCAATCGTGCAGGGCGTCGATCAGATCGTCCCGGTCGATGTCTACGCGCCGGGCTGTCCCCCAGGACCAGAGACGCTCATCCACGCGATTCTTACCTTGCACGAAAAGGTGCGAACGGGTGAGATCATGAAGCGACGCACCGCTACGAGCGGGGCGGGCGTTGCCTTGGACGACCGCCCTCCTGCAACCATTGCGCCACCGCAGCGAATCCGTGCGATACGTTCTTACAGTGCCGCACGTGACGCGGGTGAAGGTGACCAATGATCGAACCTGCGGTATTTGTTGGCCGCGACGAGCTGTTGAAGTTTCTCGAGGAGAAACACCGTCAGGGATTTGAGACCTGTAGCGACCTTACTGCGGTGGATTACCTCGACGCAGAACATCCCGGAGTGCCAGATGGCGTTTCGGTCGAGCGATTTGAGGTCGTGATTTCGCTCCTTTCGATAACGCGACGTGAGCGATGCCGAATACGGGTGCAGGTGCCCGCATCCGATCCAAGGGCTCCGAGTGCGTTTTCTGTGTATCCCGGTGCTGACGCGATGGAGCGCGAGGTTTATGACCTCTTCGGCATCATCTTCGATGGCCATCCCGATCTCACGAGGATTCTGATGCCAGAAGGGTGGGAGGGTCATCCCTTGCGTAAGGACTACTCCATCGGTCGAATACCTGTCCAGTTCAAGGAGGTGAAGACGACTCGATGAAACGCATTACGCTCGGCGAGCATACCGAATCCCATGATGGTGACGATCTTGATGCCCATGATGAGGAGTACGAGGTCTTTCTGAACGAGACGTCCGAAGGCACTCAAGAGATGGCGGACCGTCGGGAGACGTCAGCCCAGGTGCTCGGTGTGGAAACGGGAGCAACCCTTCGATTGCCCGAGGATACTCCTGCACACGATCTTGACCTCGATTTCGAGGTCGTCGACGACGAAACCATGATCATCAACATGGGTCCACAGCACCCATCGACCCATGGCGTATTGCGACTCATGTTGGAACTCGATGGCGAAACGGTGCTTCGGACCAAACCGGTCATTGGCTACCTTCACACTGGCATGGAGAAGACGGCCGAGTCGCTCATCTATCCCCAGGGTTCAACGAACGTCACGCGGATGGATTATCTCTCTCCGCTCCACAATGAGTTGGTGTTCTCCCTCGCGGTGGAGTCGCTGCTTGGGATCGAACTGCCAGAGCGAGCAACCTGGATTCGAATGTTGTTGGTCGAACTGAATCGAATCAGCTCACACATCATGTGGATGGCTACCAATGGCATGGATCTCGGCTCGACATCGATGATGATCTATGGGTTTCGTGAGCGCGAGATGGTGCTTTCCTTTCTCGAGAAGGTGACCGGTTTACGAATGAATCACAACTTCATTCGACCAGGAGGGGTAGCAGCGGATCTGCCAGACGGATGGTATGACGATGTCGTTGCAATCTGTGAGACGATTCCTTCGAGAGTGGCTGAGTATCAGGAGTTGCTGACCGGTCAGCCGATCTTCCGAGAGAGGGTCGAGGGTGTGGGAATCATCACCCAGGAGCAAGCGCTTGCTCTTTCTGCGACAGGACCAATTCTTCGTTCTACGGGCCTCCCTTGGGATCTTCGCAAGACCATGCCCTATCTGTACTATGACCAGGTCGATTTTGACGTCATTGTCGGAAGCGTCGGCGATACCTATGACAGGTACTCGATTCGGTTGGGAGAGATCCTTGAATCAGTAAGGATCATCTCGCAGGTCATCGAGAAGATGCCCGAGGGTCCCTACCGATCGCTCGATCCGAAGATCACGCCACCACCTCGCGCTCGTATCGATGAATCAATGGAGGCACTCATCCATCACTTCAAGATGTTCACCGAGGGTTTCCACGTACCGCCCGGCGAGAATTACGTCGCGATCGAATCACCTCGGGGAGAACTTGGGTGCTACATGGTTTCTGATGGTTCAAATCGACCACTGCGAATGCACGTGCGTGCCCCGAGTTTTGTGAATCTGCAGAGCCTCCCTCTCATGCTCAGGGGAGGGCTCGTCGCGGACGCTATTGCCATCATTTCGTCGGTTGATCCGGTCATGGGAGAGGTGGATCGGTAGATGTCTAGGTTCGAAGGAGCTGACCTCGAACGAGCGAGACAGCTCGTCTCCCTCTATCCAGATCCCAGGTCGGCGACGATCCCGCTCTGCCATCTTGCGCAGGAGAGAGACGGATATCTCAAACGTGATGCCATGCGTCACATTGCAGAGCTGACGGAGACAGAACCGAGTGAGGTCTACGGAACGGCCAGTTTCTACGACATGTTGCATACCGCACCCGTAGGAAAATACGTGGTGGGGGTCTGCACCAACATCGCCTGTCTCCTTGAGGGAGCGGAGCAGCTCTTGGACGACGCAGTGGAGATATTCGGCACCGAGGTTGGTGGCACTACTGATGACGGACAGTTCACCCTCGAGGAGCTTGAGTGCATGGCACATTGTGACCAAGCCCCTTGCGTGACGGTTAATTATCGCTACTTCGGTAAGGTCGACAAGGCACTCCTCGCCGAGATTCGCCAGAGTTTGTTGCGAGATCCGAGCGCTCTCGACGTTCCTCCCCATGGGGTACTTAATCGGATCGAACGGTCGACTCCTGCGCTTATTCCTCTCGAGGAAATCGACGCGATGCGGCAGGTTGAAGATGAGGCCAAGAAGGCCCGTATCGAAGCGGCGAAATCGCGAGAGGAACAATGCTCATGAACGCGGTCCCAAAGATCGTTACCTCTCGAGTTAACGAGGTGGGTGGACATACGCTCGAGCGCTACCTCGCGACCGGAGGGTATACCGCGCTTCGACGCGCCGTCAACGACATGACCCCTGAACAGGTCGCGCAAGAGGTGCTGACATCCAACATTCTCGGTCGTGGAGGAGCGGGCTTTGAGGCGGGTCGCAAGTGGTCGATGTTGAAGCCCTCTACGCGCCGCTATCTCGTGATCAACGGAGACGAGTCGGAGCCAGCCACCTTCAAAGACCACATGTTGATCGAGCGTGACCCTCATCAACTTGTAGAGGGTGCGCTGATCGCGGCCTATTCGATAGGCGCGTCGAGGGCGTACATCTTCATTCGCGGAGAGTTCGCGCTGGGGCTGGAGCGGGTGCAAACTGCGATCAATGAGGCGTATTCGTACGGCGCAATTGGGCGGAACGTCCTTGGCTCGTCCTTCTCTGTCGATCTCGTGCTCCACCCCGGAGCCGGCGCGTACATCTGTGGTGAAGAGACCGCGCTATTGGAATCGCTTGAGGGTAAGCGTGGTTTTCCGCGAATCAAGCCTCCGTTCTTCCCCGCGGTGATCGGACTTTACGGTGAGCCAACGATCGTCAACAACGTTGAAACGGTGTCGAATCTCCCTTGGATCGTCAACCATGGCGGGAGTGCGTTTGCCGCGCTCGGCGTCGGGCGCTCTACCGGCACCAGAATCTATGCTCTCTCTGGCCATGTCAATCGGCCTGGCAACTACGAACTCGAGATGGCGACTTCGACCTTCCGCGATCTCATCGAACGCGAGGACCTCGGCGGAGGCGTGCGCCATGGCCGCTCGGTGAAGGCGATTATCCCTGGAGGCGTATCCGCGCCGTGGTTTGGACCTGAGCATCTTGACATCCCGCTCGGCCAGGACGAGGTCGCCAAGGCAGGGTCCATGCTTGGCTCGGGTTCGATCATCGTCATGGACGACCATACGTGCATGGTGCGAGCTGCCTGGAGGATCTCCAAGTTCTTCCGTCGGGAGTCTTGCGGTCAGTGCACGCCATGTCGGGAAGGCTCGAACTGGATCGAGATGGTGATGTCTCGAATCGAATCAGGTGCTGGTAGGGAAGAGGACCTTGATCTCTTGATGGATCTCTGCGACAACATCGTGCCCGGTGTGAGCTGGCCACCACAACAGACCACGATCTGTGTACTAGGTCCTTCGATACCGTCTTCCGTCGCGGTGGGCATACGAATGTTCCGGGACGAGTTCCTGACCCATATCAAAGAAGGGGGCTGTCCCTTTGACTGAATCGAACGATGTCAAGCGACTCATAATCGACGGCACTGAGGTCGAGTTCCAACCCGGTGAAGTCATTATCGCAGCCGCTGAGCGTGCGGGCACCTACATTCCTCGGTTCTGTTACCACCCTCGAATGAAATCGGTAGGCATGTGCAGGATGTGCCTTGTCGAGGTGAAGGGTCCTCGAGGGTTTGCGCTTCAACCAGCTTGCTTCGTTCAGGCGGCGGAAGGTATGGAGGTCGTCACCAACTCCGAGAAGGTGCAGAAGGCACAGGACGGAGTGATCGAGTTCCTCTTGGCGAATCATCCGCTGGACTGTCCGGTATGCGATAAGGGCGGTGAGTGCCCTCTCCAAGATCAAGCCCTAGCCCATGGATCTGGCGAGACTCGATTCGTCGAGGAGAAGCGTCACTATGCAAAGCCGATCCCGATTTCCGACCTCATTCTTCTTGATCGCGAGCGCTGCATTCAGTGCGACCGGTGTACGAGATTTGCGGACGAAGTAGCGGGACAGCCCCTGATTGATTTCGTGGGTCGAGGTGCCGACATCGAGGTTGCCACCTTCCCAGACCTCCCCTTCACCTCGTACTTCTCTGGAAACGTTGCACAGATCTGCCCGGTGGGGGCCCTGACCACTACTCCCTATCGGTTCAAGGCTCGACCATGGGATCTCGAGCAGGTCACGACGACCTGTACGAACTGCGGTCTTGGTTGCCGCGAGGTCCTTCAGTCGTCTCAGAACCAACTGACCCGTGTACTCGGGGTCGACATCGACGAAGTGAACCATTCGTGGCTCTGCGACAAGGGAAGGTTCTCGATCTATGCGATCAACTCCGAGGCTCGTCTGACCGTACCGCTCCTCAAGAAGGCGGAGAGCCACGTCGAGATCTCGTGGGCGGAGGCGATCACGAAAGTGGCAAAGGCGTTGGGGGGACCTGATCACTTGATCGCCTCTCGTGAGATCGCTGCTCTCGGAGGTGCTCACCTGTCCAACGAGGATTATTTTGCATGGACCCATCTGCTTTCTGGGATCGTGGGGACCACCCAGTTCGATCCCCAACTCGGCGATTGGCTTGACGAGTCGCTGTTGACTCCGGATCGCAGGGCGACGATTGAGTCTGCGTTGGCCTCTCCGATCCTGATCACTGCGGGTGGCGACTTGAGGGAAGATCTTCCCGTTCTTTATCTTCGCGTCAGAGAGGCTGTGCGTCACGGGCTTGCGCTCGTCGACATCAGCAGCGTCGCGACCTCACAGGAGGACATCGCTCGGAGAACCATTCGGTATCAGCCAGGTGAGTTTGAGGCGGAGCTCGGCTCGGTGGACCTAGTTGAGATGGCGCGAGCACTCAAGGTTGGAGAGGTGGGCGACGATGGCGCCGGTGTTACGATCATGTGTGGTCGGGGTGATCTCGGCGAACATGGTGGCAATCGCTCTCAGGCCTTCTTGGACTTCTTGCGGCGATACCCGAAGGCGCGAATTCTTCCTCTCGCTCGTCGAGGGAATACCGTAGGAACCGCACGCATCGCGAGGTCGATGCGGGGATCGGAAGAGCGCACCGATGCAGCCGAAATTCTTCGTCGGTGTGCAGCTGGCGAAGTACGCACTCTCATGATTCTTGCGGCCGACGTACTTTCGGACTTTCCTGACTCCGAACTCGTCGCTCGTGCGTTAGAGAAGGTCGAGACGATCATCTCGTTGGACGGCTTTGAGACAACGACGACGTCGGTCGCGCATCTGGTCTTGCCGATTTCGGCATACGGAGAGACGGAAGGGTCGACGACGAACATTGAGGGGCGTGTGTCGATGCTCGCACAGAAGGTCGTGCCTGCAGGCTTGTCGCGAGCTCCA
>JBMFXL010000011.1:0-13336 GCA_049964275.1 Acidimicrobiales bacterium
TCGTCCTACTTGGTATGGCGGTCCTCTGGCTCGTGGTCTTGCGGAGAGGAGTGGTGAGCGGAATTGTCGTAGCAGCGCTCGCTGGCATCATCGCGGTCGCCCTCGGGGCTCCTCGTTAGCTCAGGCAAGCAATCTCCCACCGCCTGCACCGACTCAGCTCTGGGAAGGTCGCGATGCTACGACGACCCATCCAGCCCGTTGATGCCGAGCATCGCGTTGCGAGCAGCCCGTTGTCCCGCCAAGATACCACCTTCCATATGACCCGCGAACGAGGGCGCAGTCTCGGTCGAGGCCCAATGAAGTCTTCCGAGGAACGGAGCATGGAAGATGGGGTGGCCATAAGTGTCAGTGGAGGCGCGAGGCGCCGGATTCTTGGGAGTGGTCCAGCGCTCCCGGCTCCAGTCGAGCACATGCACGCTCCTTGGAGAAGAGGCGTCTCTGCCGAAAATCCTCTCCAACTGAGCGACGAACGACTCGCCGATCCATGAATCCTCCCGCCCCCTGAAATCGTCGGCGGCGGCGAAGCCGAAAAGTGCTGCGTCTGAGCCTTCTGGACCACTGTGGTCATGAATCTCTCGAAACGGGCCGCGGTAGCTCACCGCCGCGCCAGCAAGACCAGCGAGTCGCCAAAAAGGCTCGTCATAATGGGCTACGACCTTCACTGTGTTGCCCATCCACACCTGTGTACGAGTGCATACGTCCAACAACCTGGCCGGTAAGGATGGCGCAAAGTCAATCGCTTCAGCGGCTAAGACTGGGGAAACAGCAATGATGAGCTGATTCGCGTGGATCGTGCCGCTGGCTGACTCCACCTCTACACCTTCATTGGCCACACGTACCGTGCTCACGGGATCACGCAAGGAAAGCGATTGAGACGGCAGTTCGTCGGCAATACGGTTGGCGAGCGACTGTGCACCCCATGTGAAGCGCATGGATGGCACATCGATTGGATTGCCTTGCACTCGACGGGTGCCTGAAGTATCGGGTTCAAAAAGGGCGTCGCCGTCCAGGTACTGGACAAAGACAGGCACGTCAAGCTCGCGGACGAGCGACGCTACATTCACCTCATTCGGCCAGAACCAAGTAGCACCGAGGTCGACCCCAAAGCGACCGGTCGAGATGCTTTGGACGCGACCGCCCACGCGGTCTCGCGCCTCAAGACAACGGATGGAAATCCCTGCACGAGTCAATGAACGCGCCGCGGTGAGACCCGAGATCCCAGCGCCGATAATAGCTACATCTACACGAGATCGAATGGACACCTTAGGCGTTCGTATCGAGGACGATCCGAAATGCAACGTGACCTTTCTCGATGCGGTGTAGCGCCTCATTGGCTGCGGCGAGCGGCATCTTCTCAACCAGGGGACGTACTCCGGCCGTGAGCGCGAACCTCATGGTCTCTTCAATATCTCGAGTGTTACCGGTGACAATCCCGCCAACGCTCAGCTCTCCCATCACAATCTGTGCGGCGGGAAAGGTGATCAAACCGTCATCTACACCGAGCAGAGTGAGACGACCATGCGGTCGGAGTCCACCTAGCAAGCCCGCGACAGGCTCGGTCGTCTGTGCCGTGCATACAATCAAGTCGGCGCCACCGAGTTCGGCGAGCACCTCTCCTATCAAGCCTTCAGTGGCATCAATGAATTCGTGAGCACCCAGCTCGCGCGCAAGTGCCATGCGGTCAGCGCCACGAGCGATCGCGACAGTCCGGTGTCCCATCTTCGCAGCGAACTGCAGCGCAAGGTGTCCGAGACCTCCTATTCCCAATACCGCAACGGTCGATCCGGGAGTCAATACGGCCTTGCGAATCGCGTTGAAGCTCGTGACACCGGCACAGCCCATGGAGGCGGCACCAAAGAAGTCCATCCCGTCAGGGATATGGGCCAAAGCGTTCGCGGGAATCGTAACACTCTGCGCCCAGCCACCCAAATAGGAAGAGCCTGGCACCTGTAATGCTTCGCAATGGACGACGTCACCAACGCGGCAATTGGAGCAATAACCGCAGCTACCACCAAACCAGCCCACTGCCACTCGGTCACCAACTGACCAGCCTGAGACGTGGTCTCCGAGCTCCGCAATCGTTCCAGCTATTTCATGGCCGGGTACGACGGGATTATCCGGCGAAGCCTTGGGGTTCGCCGCATACTCAAGGTCGGCATGACAAACCCCGCTCGCGACGACATCGACCCGTACCCAGCCAGGTGGTGGGGAAACAAGCGGAATGTCACGAAGTTCAAGACGTTGGCCGGGACTCGTTACTGCCATGGCACGTGAGGTCAATGTCGTATTTGCTCTTGGTCGGAGCGATCCGGCACTCAAATCCGAAGCAGGCACGCAAATCTCCTTGGCATTCACTTTAAGGTCAAGCTAGGAATCTACCAGCGGCTGCCCACCTGAACATGGACCTGCCATGCGACTCCGTTCACGCGGTGAGGCAATCTCGTCATTGGCAGGCGAAAGTGGCCGTAGTGGCCCTCGACCACCGTCCCTCCCTGGGATGACTTTCATCTCCGCTCGCCGTGCAAGGGATGGCATTGGAGCCCTCTGGGTAGCGCACATCCCCGCTCAACTCAATGGCACCATCCTGGCTCACCACAATATGGACACGTGAACTCAACGTTCCAGGAGGCCTCAGTCAGTCATGGTTGCGCAAAGAGATCGCCAAATCTCGTGTAGGCCAGCAAGACCACGATGGTCAAGCTCGTTCCGAGCACGATGATCGGCACCACTAACCTTCGGCTCACCGTCGCTCCAGTAACAAGCACAAGAGGAAAGGCGTCCAACAGAAATCGAGGATTGAGCCAAAGAGAGGTGTCAGAGACCACTGCAGCGATCACCATTAGCGAGTATGCCCACCACGTACCAATACGGCGTACATGAGATCCATAGGTTCGCCAAAGAAGCGCCAGGGTTACGATCGAGGAGCCCAAGGTCATCCAAAATATGCCATGCGCACCGATTGTCGTCGTCAACATCCCAAAGGTACCCGCCCTCCACGGCCACGCAAGACGTAGGCCCCACGGACGTTGGGCGAGCAGCACGGCGGTGAAGTAACCGGTTCGGATCCATGCCACGACCGACCAAAGCACCGGTGCGAGGAACGCGAGTAACGCCACTCGGATACCCTGACGACCCTGCGCCCGAAGTGCGTTCGCTGCGACCACCACACCGATCGGCAACATGAGCGGACTTGACAACATCGCTAGGCCCGCTAAAACGCCGGCCGACCAATATCGACGTCGACCAAGGGTGAGGAGTGCGCCTGCAGCAAAAGACAGGGAAACCGGCTCGGCATATGCGAGGCCTGACAAGTAGAGCCCAGGAAAACTTGCGAGAATCATTCCGGCCTGACGACCGCGCTCACTCCCAAAGAAGTCACCTGCCAACACGGTGGCGACCACAACAAAGACTGCACCACCAGCGAGTGAGACTGCCGATCCCGCCTCATTCCATGTCAAGACTGGAAGCAACGTGTGGACAACTTTGACAATGGCTGGCATTAGTGGAAAGAACGCCCAACGAGTAAACGTGTGCCCGAGTACTCTCGGGTAGCCGAACCGCGCAATGCGAAGATACCAGCCGCCGTCCCAGGAGTTCACAATGCCGAAGAGATCGTACGACGGCCGTAGCTGATGCATGATGAGCACGCTGACGAGTACCATCAGCCGGACCACCACGAAGACCTTGAGTACAGGCGCGGTGAGATCAATAAGACGGGAGGCACTCCGAGGCATCCGGCGTACTTCGCCCCAGGCTCGGCTCACACTTCCAGGTCGTCCGCTCGTTGATTCATACGACGTCACCCGGTCAATGTAGCAGTTCACTATCGCCGAATTCTGGAGGTCTCGGTGGTGGGCTCCGGATACCCTTCGTTACGCCGATCTCAGTAACGGCAGACGTGCCAGAAGATCACGAGGTCCCATCGCAGTTTCGTACTTCAACTCGGAAACACCGCGACGCCACTTTCGTTCGCTCTACCAAACCCTGGGTAGCACGATTATGCTGACGGTCTACCTGCGCTCGTGGCTCAACGGATAGAGCATCTGACTTCGGATCAGAGGGTTGGGGGTTCGAATCCCTCCGAGCGCGCCGGTGCGATCTGTAGATCATCACTGAATGACGACAGGTCAAATGGCGCATTTGCGGTGAGCAAAGGGCCAGTGAATCTCTACGTAGTCATAGCCGACAGCTCGCGTCGACAGTTCAACGGACACCCCTCGTCCCGGGTACGTTTCGTGCCGTACTACTGCCGCATAGTTCGTCGTCTACTTCAGAAGGGCTCCTCACTTACCCAGGAACGAGCTCCATAAGGGCTTGAACCACACCTTGAATGTCAGGTGCGCTCACGGTAGGCGCTCGGAAGACCGGCGGGTATATCCGCTGAGTGCGATTCACCCATCCGGTCATACAACCCAACGCGGATGCACCGTTGAGATCCCATGGGTGCACTGCCACCATGGCCATCGACTGGATGGACACCCCAAAACGTCGAGCCACATATTCATACGGCTCTCTACGGGGCTTCCATGCGCCGATCTCATCTACGGAAAGGACGTCATCAAATTGACCAATCACGCCGGCCCGCGAAAGAATCTCCCGAGCAAGTCCGCTACTTCCATTCGTAAGCACACACGAATGAATTTCGCGTTCGCGTAGCTGTTGGGTCGCATCCGCCACATCGGGATACACAGGAACTTGCCGGAAGCGAGCGATAACCTGGGCCGTCGCATCCTCCGGAGGCCTAACTCTGGCGTTCACGCTGACCTCCTCAAGGGCCACCGCGACAAGTTCTCCGAAGGATGCATGGTCCCCGGCTGCCGCCAGGGCCATACCATCTCGAAGCAGTGCGGCGAACCACCAATGCCACGATTGCTCAGAGAACCCGAGTCGCCCAAACGTCTCGCGCAGTGGTTCAAGATCGGTCAAGGTTTCATTCATGTCAAATACCACGAGACGAAGTCCGTCTCGACTGCGCGGAGTCAACGCACCACGCTCGCTAGTCACGAACGGCGAGCGCCTCGACGGCCGCAATCACGTCGTCTGGTTCAGCTCGTTTGGTGTAGTCAGGATCGACATGTCGCCATGCGACGACTCCGTCACCATCGATCACGAATGTGGCGGGTATGGGAAGCTCGAACGTATCATCGCCGTTCGCAGCCGGCAGATCAATACCGAATCCGTTGTACACCTCACGAAGCGCCTCGGGGAGCTGAAAGACGAGGCCGAATCGTCGAGCGACCACATTTCCAACATCGGAAAGAACTGGAAATGAGAGCTCAAGTTTTTCTTCTGTCGTCAGTGAATTGTCAGGCGTCTGTGGTGAAATCGCAACCAAGGTGGCTCCAAGCGCATTCAGCTCATCGAGACGAGTCTGAAGCATCCGAAGCTCGATTGAGCAGTACGGGCACCAGCCTCCGCGATAAAAGCTCACCACCAAAGGACCTCGGACGAGGAGATCAGCGGAGTCCACGATCTTGCCCGCAGCGTTTGGAAGCGCGAAAGTCGGCGCGACTTGGCCAACATTGATCGCGCGATCGGCAAGCCCTGATTCACGCAGTTGATCAGTCGCACTGTCCATGATGGCGCGTCGATCTTCAGGCGTTCGAGATCTCGAGGCTTCATACCGTTCACGCAATGCTTCTTCAAGGTCTCTCGACATGATGGATGCTCGCTTCCTTCAAAACTATCTTCTAGCACTAGACCGACCGGTCTGTATACTTAAGACATGATAGCGGATCCTTCGAACACAAGAAACGATGCGAGGACGCGGATTCTTCAGGCTGCGGCGCGCCTGTACTACGCAGAGGGGATTCACTCTGTCGGTATTGAGCGCGTAGTACGCGAGGCAGACGTGGCTAAAGCGACCCTCTACGCGCACTTCCCGGGGAAGGACGCCCTCGTGGCCTCGTATCTTGCGCTTGAGAGTGAAAGATGGTGGGCGTCCGTTCAAAGTGATGAGGTCCCCCTCAGCGGACGACCACGCATAAGAGAGCTCTTCGACCTCCTACACCAATCGGCCGAAGAACCTCGCTACCGAGGGTGTCCGTTCATCAATGCAGGCGCAGAATTTCCCGGTCCAGGACCAGTCACGGAACAAATCAGGCTCCATCGGTCACGGGTGCGCGATGAGTTTGCTCGTGCGCTCGCAGACGAACCGCAAAAGGCAACCCTCGTAGATGCAATACTCGCCCTTTACGGGGGCGCGATGACCGCCGCTTATATCGATCACCGTCCGGAGATCATCCTCCACGCGCGAGACGCAGCATTACTACTTCTCGACTAAAGGTAGACCCGACGTAGCTCCTTGTCGCTACTCGCCAACTTCGCCATCGATGGACTCTCGAATCAGGTCGGCGTGGCCGTTATGTCGTGCATACTCCTCAATCATGTGCACCACAACCCACCGTAGGTTCGGAGATCTCCCGTCTTCCTCACGCTTGCAGAGCTGCCCAAGGTCGCCATTTCGAAGCGCGTCGGCGAGAACTCGTCTCGATTGATCGACCAGAGATTCCCAACGAGCTCGAAGTTGCACTCCGGTCTCATTCCGTGCAGTTCGAAAATCCCAGTCAGGATCTGCCTCGTCGTCTTCCCAGTCCTCCGACGGTGGGTTTCCAGCTACCCATTGAGAGAACCACCAGTCCTCAACGATCGCAAGATGTTTCAACATCCCTCCAAGCGTCAAGGAGGAGGCACCCACACTGATGTCGAGTGCCGCATCATCAAGGTTGCCAGACTTCCATCGAAAGGTTGCCCGCTGATACTCGAGAAATCCGATCAACGTCGACGCTTCGCCTGCATCGGAAGGTGGAATTGGACGACCAACCTCATCAACCGAACTCTCATCTCGAGCTGTCATAACCTCACCCTAACACCACGCATACACGTGGAGAAGGTGCTCACCAACGATCACGGACTCTCTTCACTCATGCGGTATGCCGCCGCCTCGTTGTCGCCACGCACGCTCCCAGGCGCTCGATAGGTCGAACTCATCCTCCCTAGTAGGTAAGGATGACTCGGCACGAACCGGGTTCCCACGCTCCCTCTCCGCCCGCTCTCCCTTTCGACGATCCGAGCGCATCCAGTCGACATAGACGCGCGCAAGAGGAAGCAGCGAAACAAGCTCTCCCGATCCCCAAAGAAAGTCGGCTCCGGCACGAGTCGTCCCCATCGTGTACATCGGTGCAATGGGGCTCGTGAACTGAGTGAGCGAGAGGCCCAAGAAAGTATTCAATGGAATGCCAAGTAGGAGCGCGGCCGCCCTCGCCGCAGGTGATAACCGCCAAAAGGGAATCGGATCGACATCAACAACCGGCCACCAAAATACAGCACCGAACACGAAGAACACGCTGTTCGCAATATCCATCCGGTACATGGCCGACGGATCCATGATCTTGGAAAACAGTGGCGTGAGGAAAAAGAGATACATCGAGCCGTAATAGAGCAGCCATACGAGCGGTGGAAAGTGGGCATACCGAAACGCGCGAGAATGCAATATCGACAGTATGCGCCGCTTGATGGGACGAGAACTCGTTTGCAGTAGCAACGTCATCGGAGCCCCCATTGCCAGCAGTAACGGGGCGATATTCATCACGAGGATATGCTGCCCAGCATGGGCCGAGAAGCTGGTCATCGTCAGTCCGGGTATCGGCCACACGAGCCCGACGATCACCGACAGGATTCCCAGAAGAAATGAGATGACTCGAGACCTCGGCCACTCGCGAGACTTCGCAAGTTTAAGTTGCTCAACCTTCTTGAGATAGAGAAGCGCGATGAGTAGCGCCGCTACTCCAACGGCAACCCCAAACTCACCTACATGGCCAAGGATCGCAAGAAGTCCGCCTCCAGAGCGGCCCATCTCCATTACGGCTACGTTCATCGCTTCCTCAATCCCGAACCGCGACGTATTCGCCGAGGCCTTACGAGATCCCTCCTGGATCAGAGGCATATCTCTCGGCACCAACCCGATTTGCGCAGAGATCCGCTACCCATCGTACTCGCCGCACGAAATGGCTATGGAATCGCACGAAGGCGCTCCCTACACCTCTGTAGCGACGAGCACTGGGATGAGGCGATCCGTTCGAGTTTGATACTCGGCATAGGGCGGGTACGCGGCCACTGCGCGCTCCCACCAACGTGCACGTTCATCTCCCGAGACTTCTCGGACACTCGCCCGGAACCTATGAGCACCATCCTGAATGATCACCTCATCGGGGTGAGCAATGAGATTTCCGTACCAGGAGGGATGTGACGGAGCACCTCCCGCGGAGGCGACGAGCGCATACTCGCCGCCTGACTCGACGCGCATAAGAGCAATTTTTCGCACCTTCATCGACTTTGCCCCGCGATGCGTGACCACAATGACGGGGAGTCCGGTATCTCGAAGCGTGTTCGCTTCGGCACCGTTCGACGCCTCGTAAGCCGCGACCTGATCGCGGACCCACGCCGCGGCCGAAGGTACGTATTCGCCTACGAGCGTTAAGCGATCCGTCACATCTCCTCCTCTACGTTGGGCTCACGCCCGATTGCGTTACTTCGATTCGTACTCCGGCACGATCATTGCTCGTGCAATGGTCGCGAAGAACAGGTTGAAACCAAGAAATGCCGGTGTCGACTCTGGATTGACATCGATGTGATCTGCTCCGAGAGCGTGCACCACGAAGAAGTACCGGTGCGGTCCGTGACCCTGGGGAGGCGCCGCGCCAATGTAGCCAAAGGCACCGCCATCGTGACGAAGTGTCACGGCGCCTTCAGGAAGTGCCCCACTGCCGGGCGTGCCAGCACCCGCAGCAAGCTCGGTCACCGAGGCAGGGATGTTCGCGACGGCCCAATGCCAGAAACCAGAGGCCGTAGGTGCATCAGGGTCATAACAGGTCACCGCGAAGCTCTTGGTCTCAGCGGGGAACCCGGACCATGCGAGCTGAGGGGACACATCCTGGCCACCGGCCCCGAACATCGCAGAAACTTGCGGGTTCGCAAGGGTTGCTCCGTCGGTGATGTCAGTCGAAGTCAAGGTGAAGGACGGCACCTTAGGAAGAAAGTCGTACGGTGAGGGCGGTCGAAGGACGTCTGACATAATGGCTCCATTTCTCTGCGAGAGCGCACATTTCATAGGGATGCTCTGCAGCTTCTACCATAACACCACCTGGTAGATAACGGGATGAAGCCCGTATTCCGAGGTCGGAAGACCTATTATTCTTTCTCCACCTTAGGCAAGAATCCTCCTTGAGCACTCAGGCTATGACCACTCTCCGTCGATATTTTCATGAAGACTATCGGACGTTTGCAAGGGATAACCGTGACAGATCACAGCCGACGGCAATTCACCAATCTCTCCCGATTCGAAGGGCGACTGATAGGAGTCATGAAATCCCCCGCTCGACGGGGACTCACCTGCATCATCGAAGACCGCGAAACACTTGCACCGATCCTCTGTGCGAGCAGGAGTCTCACCAAACGCGAGCTCGATCCCCTCGTTGGCGTGCGCATCGAACTCGAGGGTATCGTACGCTACGGTGACGACGGTCGAATACTCCGAGTCGATGACGCGGAGTTGATCAGTCCCCGACCAGGAGACGTGTACTAGGGCGAGCCCGACCCCTCAGCCCTATGCAGCTGATTCCCGCACCTACTGCCAACGCTGCGCAACACCACCAGAGACCATGGAAGGTTTCCACTGCGTTCGCCCCTTTTGCGATCGGTGCGAGTACGACCACAAGGCCGGCAACCCCAATCGCGCCTCCTACCTGCCGCGCCGTCTGGGCGACCGCACTTCCTGTGGCATATCGCGAGGGCTCGAGCTCTGAAACCCCTGCCGCTCCAAGTATCGGAAACGTGAGCCCGATCCCGAGGCCCGCAAGAATTGTGCTTGGTAGCCAGTGAGCCCACAGCGCTGGATGGGCGGTCACGTTGAGCGCGAACGACCCGAGTCCACTGGCAAAGAGTAGGAATCCAACCAGAAGCACCTTACGGAATCCATACCTCGTCGCGAGCCTTCCTCCTGGACCAGATATCAGCGCGACTACGACCGGACTCGGGGTGACGGCGATTCCCGCCATGAGGATCGAATAGTGCCACACACTCGTCAGGAAGAGAATGTTCCCGAGCAGCATTGCAAAGAACCCCATTGCATAGAGCAGTATCGCCAGGGTGGATACCGAGAAAGAACGAACGTGGAACATGTCAAAGGGCAGCACCGAAACGTCACGACGAATGGACAACCAGACAAAGCATGAGCCAGCCACGAGGCTGAGTACTCCGCTTCCGACCACTCTTGCGCTCGTCCACCCCCAGGTAGGACCCTCGCTCACCGTAAGCACTAACGCCGCCAACGAACAGGTCAGCAACACGACACTACTAAGGTGCGGCATCTCCGACTCAAGATCCCGCGGCGTCTCAGTAATCGTTCGTCGACCGAATAGTAGTGCAAGGATCCCAACCGGTACGTTCACGGCGAACGCCCAACGCCAGCCTCCAGCGGTAATCAGAAGTGCACCAAGGGTCGGGCCGGTCGCAACCGCAAGCGCGCCTACCCCACTCCAGAGCGCAACGATATGTGCACGAGCCTCTGAAGGGTAGACGCCGATAAGTAGCGCCAGCGATGGCGGCACCATTGCGGCGGCTCCGACTCCCTGAAGCACGCGGGAGGCGAGCAGCATCGGTACGTTGATCGCGAGTCCACACGTCGCAGAGGCAAGAACGAAGATGAGGACACCCCACAGGAATATGCGCCTCCTTCCCAAGATATCGGCGACGCGGCCTGCAGTGATGAGTAGCGCACCGAACACGATTCCGTATCCGGTGATGATCCAGGACAAGGTGGACGTGGGATCACGGGGGAAGGAGTGTTCGAGTGCGGGAAATGCAACGTTTACGATGGAAAGATCGAGCGAAGCCATGAAGGTCGCAAGCGAGGTCGCGAGGAACACTCCGCGCTGAAGCGTGCGTAGCCGTTCGGCTCCGAGTTCCATGGAGGAAGCTCCCTCCGGGCACTCACCATTCGCGCTCACTCTTCCCTCTTTCCTCGACCTCTCGGGCCACCACGTAACCCAAGGAGCACGGTACCCCTGCCAGACGACTTCCAATAACCCTTCGACGCCGACTGTGATAGCGACGCCGGAATCTTCTCGAAGCCGAACAATAGGACCTCTTGGTCGACCTGATCAGGACATCTCAATTCGCTCTGGATGAGAGTAGATGTTGAAGGTTTCGCCCCGCAGAAAGCCCACCAGGGTGAGTCCGAGCGATGAACCAACCTCTACCGCGAGACTCGAGGGCGCTGATATCGAAGCAACAATCGGTACTCCGGCAAAGAGCGCTTTCTGAACGATCTCATAGCCGAGCCGCCCCGACACCATGAGGACCTTTGCTCGCGAGAGTCCCCCAGCGCTCAATTGGGCCCCCACCACTTTGTCAACAGCATTATGACGACCTACATCCTCTCGCAATGCCAGAATCTCACCCTCACCATCCACGAGCGCGGCTCCATGGACGCCACCCGTACGGTCGAAGAGCCGCTGACCCCCTCGAAGTCGATTGGGGAGGTCGACAAGAATGGTCCTCCGCACGCGCACCTCCGACTCCAGCGGTGGCCTACGAAGGGAAATTCCTGAGAGCTGGGACGTTCCACATACGCCACACGCGCTTGACGCGAAGGTCGTACGGGACACAGGGGCGCGAAAACTTGCCGCTCCTCGCAATCGTACGAGCACGACATTGAATCGTTCCTCAGGAACGATCGACGCGTCCGTACAGTATCGGAGCTCAGCTACCTCCGATGCCGACTCGATGACCCCCTCATGGAGGAGCCATCCAAGCACAAGATCAAAGTCTGCACCAGGGGTCCGCATCGTGACGAAGAGCGAGCGCGTAGATCCGCCCTCTTGCAGACGTATCTCGAGCGGCTCCTCGCCGATCACGACGTCGAACGAACGCTTGGACTCCGCGTCGACTCGTACGACCTCGAACTTCGCAGTCGGTCCGGGTCGCGCGATCACTTGGAGAGCTTCGAGGGTGGCTTGCTGCCAAGTGCGCCGAGAAGCTCAAGCGCGATGGCAATACCTCGTCGAACCTCCGGCGAGCGCATCTTTCGCACGATACCGCCGACCGACGGAGGCGGTTCCTCGTGCCTGGCATTGGCCTGCGTGACTCCGTTCGCAAGAGCGCGAAATATCCCGTTGTCAATGCGACCAAACGCCACAACGAGGGTAGCGAGCGACTCAAGAGCTGAGCGCGTGGACGGCTGATCGACTTTACCGAGAAGCTCCTCCAGCCCTCCCTGAGCCCCATCGACAAGCTCTCTCACAAGCTGTAGCAGTCCGTGGCGATGTAGGGTCTCCAAGAGCTTGTGCAGCTCCTCCTCGGACGAAGTCTCGATCTTCGCCTTCCGAGGCGTAAAGGCCAATGGTTCACCCATCGCTAGAGTCCTCCCTTGCCACGGCTCGCCGGCGGCATCTGATAATCCGGACGCTCCCACTTCTTTTCCACCATCACTCCACGCTGAGGGTTTCGCGTGCCGTAACGGAAGTTCGATCTCGGGAGAGGTGGACGTCCCTCGACTGAGAGTACCTCCATTCTCACCGCAAGTTCCTTGTAGGCGGGGGTATGCGTCGCAACATCGGTGTGTGAAGAGGTCAGTACATTGATTGCTGATTCATTGTCCGGTGAGTTCATCGGCATGTAGAGTTCGTTCCCCCTCACTCGGTCGGTCACGATCACACGTATACGAACTGCGCCACGCCGAGAGACAAGGCGAACCAACGAGCCGTCCTGAAGCCCCCGAGCAGACGCCAACTCGGGCGATACCTCGACGAATGAAGTCGGCGTGTTCGTGGCGATACCGGCCGAACGATAGGTCATGTTGCCCTCATGAAAGTGTTCGAGCAGCCGCCCATTGTTGAGATGGAGATCGTACTCTTCGTCCACCTCCTCGCTCGGGGGTTCGAAAGCCAACGGATAGAGCCGGGCCTTTTTGTCCTCGAATGCAAAGCCATCCAAATACAAGAGCGGGGAGTCCACCCCTTCAGGAGCCACCGGCCACTGGAGTGAATCAAATCCGGAAAGGCGATCGTAGGACACGCCTGCAAACAACGGCGAAAGTCGCGCAGCTTCGTCCATGATCTCCGAGGGGTGCGAGTAGTTCCAGGCTCCACCGAGTGCGTTCGCCACCAACTGGATGATCTGCCAATCCGGCTTGGATTGCCCGAGTGGTGGTATCGCCCGATTGATCCTCTGGATGCGACGCTCCGTGTTGGTGAAGGTTCCATCCTTTTCCAGGCTCGGGGATGCCGGCAAGATGACATCGGCAAAGGATGCGGTCTTGGAGAAGAACAGGTCTTGG
>JBMFXL010000012.1:0-13106 GCA_049964275.1 Acidimicrobiales bacterium
ATCACCGCTCAACGTCTCGAGTTCGGACTCCCACTCATCGATCAAGGGAACTATCTCGGAGACGCGGCGGAGCTTCCGACCCTCACCAGCGCGAAGTACGCGTTCAAAAATACTCATGGATCTTCAAGCGTAGTAACTCGCGCTGAACTTCAACCTGAAGACGACCTTCGATCGAACGATCAGGCCTCGGTTTCGATGAGGCCCACCGTTCCGTCAGCGCGCCGATAGACGACCGATGGAAGTCCCGTATTGACGTTCTGGAAGAGGTAGAAGCTATGCGAGAGCATCTCCATCTGGAATGCAGCTTCCTGGGGAGTGAGCTCTGCCACCTTGAAGCGCTTGATCCGCAAGATCTCTTCCGCTTCCTCACCGGTCGTAATACCGTCGTCGAGCTTCGGCTGGCGATGGTGTGGGTGGGACCTGCCAATGAGGCGACCTTTGAGCTTCTCGAGCTGATGTCGGAGCTTCGCCTCCACGAGATCGAAGGCATGCAGCTGTTCCGCGGCAGAAGCTCGCGCGCGCACCACATGGCCGTTCGATCGAACGGTCACCTCGCATGCGATGCGATCATCGATACTCTTGAACTGCTCGGATGCGAGCCTAACCTCGGCCTCGACCGGTTCTCCGAGTAGCTGCGTTAGGTGCTCGAGACGGGAGCTCATAAGACTCTTGGTCTCATCAGCTATCGTGCACCCCTTGTGACGGTAGTCAACCTTCACGACACCTCCTCATTTACCCCAACGGAAGTCGTGTAACCCCGACGTGTTCCCATTGTATTGTGATGAGCCCACCGGACGCGGGCTCATCACGTTTCATATCTTGCTACTTGGTGCCAACCGTCCAGGAGTTCAGATACTCCTCCTGTGCTGGGGTAAGCACATCGATGTCCACTCCCATCGAGGCCAGCTTCAGTTTCGCCACGTTCTCATCGATCTCGCGTGGAACCTCATAGACCTTGGGTGAAAGCGAGGACGCATTGGTGGCGAGCCATTCGACCGAGAGTGCCTGATTGGCGAAGCTCATGTCCATGACCGAAGCCGGGTGACCCTCGGCCGCGCCAAGGTTGACGAGTCGCCCCTCAGCAATGACCAGAATGGCTCTGTCTCCCCCAGGCGTCGGGATAAGGAACTCTTCCACCATCGGCCGTACAACGCGACGACGTTCGCCCTGCGCGAGTTCGGCAAGCCTTGCGAGATCGATCTCGACGTCGAAGTGCCCTGAGTTCGCGAGGATCGCTCCATCTTTCATGACGGCAAAGTGCTCTTCGCGCAGAACGTCACGGTTTCCAGTGACGGTGATGAAGATGTCACCTTCCTTTGCGGCCTCACTCATCGGCTCGACCCTGAAGCCGTCCATCACAGCTTCGAGTGCACGCAGAGGATCGATCTCGGTCACCACGACCTGTGCACCCATGCCACGAGCGCGAGAGGCAACGCCCTTGCCGCAGTAGCCGTATCCCGCAACAACGATCACCTTGCCGGCCAACAAGATGTTGGTCGCGCGGATGATGCCGTCGAGGGTCGACTGGCCAGTACCGTAACGATTGTCGAACATGTGCTTGGTGTCCGCATCGTTAACCGCGACGACTGGATAGCCGAGGGCATTCGCCGATTCCATCGCGCGAAGTCGGATAACTCCGGTCGTCGTCTCCTCGGTACCTCCTATGAACCGCGCAAGTTCGTCCGCGCGATTCATGTGCAATCGGCTCACGACGTCGCAGCCATCGTCCATGGTGACGTTCGGTTGCCAGTCCAAAATCGTATCGATGTGTCGGTAGTAACGCTCGGAGTCTTCTCCGCGAACCGCATAGGTCGGTATGCCTTCGTGCTTGACGAGGGTTGCCGCTACATCGTCTTGAGTGGAGAGGGGATTCGAGGCACAGGCTCGCACCTCAGCGCCGCCTGACTTGAGGGTACGCAAGAGGTTGGCCGTCTCGGTCGTAATGTGCAGGCACGCGATGATCTTGAGACCTTCAAGCGGGCGTTCCTTCGAAAAGCGCTCTCGAATGCTCTGCAACACGGGCATGTTCGAATAAGCCCACGCGACTCGGGAGTGTCCGTGGTCAGCAAGACCTATGTCAGCGATGTCGTAATCCACATCCGTCCTTCCTAGCGACTGCGTCGTTCGCAGCCTATTCCCCTTCTTTGAGGCGATTCTTGAGATCAACGAGGACCGGAATCGGTCCGGGATCCACACCGAGCAGGCGGCAGAGTTCGAGCGACACGAAGTCACCGGTCATGACTAAGTCCATTAACTGAGCGAACTCACCCTCGCCTTCGGCGCGGAACTCGAGGAAGTTCGCCACCTTGGGCGAAATGATCTCTCTAACGATGTCGAACCGGCGACTCACCTGGGGATGCTCGCCGTCGTGTCGGAGCGCTATCCACGAGAAGCGCTCCGAGGTAAACGATGGCCACTCCTCCCACCCGGTGATCTCGTTGTGACACGCTTCGGGAAGCACCGTCGTGAACGCTGGAATCTTCACATTCTCGTTGATCTGGGCTTTCCAGCGAAATGAAGCAACCGAACCGACCGCTGTGGAGGAAGCGATCACAGGAACCGTATCCAAGATGGAATTGGCCATCTGAGCGGCGATGGAATTTGGCTGTGAAAGCTGGTCCCGGCGCCGCTTCAGCTGGGCGACCGCGAAATCGATCCAATGCGTCGCACCCGGAAAGAGCCCAACCTCCTCAAGTACCACGAGCGCGGGCACCGACATCGCACCGAAGGCAGCCCGCGGTTGAGGAATGTCACCCCGAACTTTGATCACCGGAAAGCCATTATGGGTGGCAAACTCCTCGAGTTCTCCCCCAGAGGTAATCGCAACGATCTGAGCACCCTGCTCTGCCGCGATCTGAATAGCCTCAATAGTCTCTTCGGTCTCTCCCGAGAAGGACGCGGCGAAGACAAGCGTCCCCGGCCCTACAAAAGCCGGCATGGTATACGATTTGATGACGACCACCGGAACGGCGAGAAAGGGTCCGGCGATCGCAAGAAGTACGTCGCCACCGATTCCACTTCCTCCCATGCCGAGGGTGACGATATTTTCAATCTCATGTTTCACAGGCAGTCCACCGAGGGCGATCGCGGACTCCGCAGCCTCCTCAACCTGCTCGGGAAGACCTAACGTGGCCTCCCACATCGACATTGAGTCAACGAACGTGCTATCGGACACCTTCCACCTTCCCTGGAAAAACGAGATACGACGGAACAATCATGACAGGTCTCACCCAGGTCATGGGCGTGCAAGCGCAACTATGCGCTCGTGTTCCGCATCATCGACGACCTCCGATTCGTCGATGAGCATGTTAGGGATATCATCCACGATGGCGTACTTGCGATGAAGCCGTGGGTTGTAAAGCAGCTGCTCTTCCTCGACATAGAGGAGACTTCCCTTGTCAATTGGACACACGAGGATCTCGAGAAGCTTGGCAGAGATAGTCACGCTCTCCTCCTTAGGAGTCCGCCTTGGCGATGACCGCCAAGACCTCTTGCAGGCGACCTGCGACGTCCTCCGCAGTCTTCGCCTCCAGATTGAGTCGAAGGAGAGGTTCGGTATTCGATGGACGGACGTTGAACCACCAGTCCCCGAGATCGATGGTAAGACCATCCAACGTATCGGATTCGCCACGCTTGTCATAGGCATTCTGGATGAAGGCCATGACCGCGTTCGCGTCCCGGACCTTGGTATTGATCTCACCCGAAGCCGCATACTTCTCGTAGTCCTTCCTGAACTCCGAAAGCGGCTTGGAAGAGTTCGCGAGCGCGGACAGCACCACCATCGAGGCAATGAGACCGGAGTCGGCCCGATAGTTGTCGCGAAAGTAATAATGCCCTGAATGCTCCCCGCCGAAGACCGCATTGGTATCGGCCATTACCGCCTTGATGAAGGAATGGCCCACGCGGGTCTTTACCGGAGTACCGCCATATTCGGAGATGAGCTCGGGCACCGATTTCGAGCAGATCAAGTTGTACAAGATGGTCGCACCTGGATCACGTCGAAGCATTTCCTTGGCCACGAGCGCGGTCGTAGTCGATCCGGATACCGGTGCTGCCTGGTCATCGACGAGGAATACCCGATCGGCATCTCCATCGAAGGCAAGACCGATATCTGCTTTGGCGCTGAGAACCCGCGCCTTGAGGTCTACGAGGTTCTCAGGCTGAATGGGATCGGCCGGATGATTGGGGAAGTTCCCATCGAGTTCGGGGTAGAGAATCTCGAGTTCGAAACCGAGACCGTCGAACACCGCTGGCACCACGAGTCCGCCCATACCATTTGCCGTGTCGGCAACGATTCTGAGTGGGCGAAGTGCCGTGTCATCAAGGAACGAGCGAACGTGGGTCACGTACTCCTCAAGCATGGGGCGCCGTGAATTGATCGGAGCCGTCCCCACGGCAGGGAGCCCACGCGTCGCATACTCGATCGCAGCATCACGGATCGCGTCCAGGCCCGTCTCACGGGAGATCGGAGCAGCGAAGGCGCGACACATCTTGATGCCGTTGTACTGGGCGGGATTGTGCGACGCCGTGAACATCGCGCCAGGAAGACCAAGCTTCCCCGATGCGAAGTACAACATGTCAGTCGAGCAGAGCCCGATCTCGACGACACCGACACCGAGCGCATTGGCACCCTCGATGAACGCAGCCACGAGGTCTACACTCGAGGGGCGCATGTCGTGGCCCACCACGATCCGCTCGCTCTCGGCATACTTCGCGAACCCTGCGCCTATCGCGCGCGCCGCATCGACATCGAGCTCCTCGGGGACCACCCCTCGGACGTCATAAGCTTTGAAAATTGCGCTGTTCATAATCACCACGAGAGTCGGTTGGCATCACACCACTGCAAATGCCCCCACAAGGTTAGTCACACTAACGCGGCACTCGCCTTGGCACGCCTTCGCAATCTCACTCTCTTCGGGTCCGACGGAAGCACGGCAACAACCACGATACCGACCAGCACCACGAGTGAGATTGCCTTGGTCACGCTGTCGAGTGTCGAGTTCTCGTAGACCAACGAAACATGGTGCGCAGTAGGGACGACCACCATCAGATTCGGAGTCACGCGATAGGGTCCGAGCGCGCCTACGGCACGCCAGTTGGGGAAGTACGAGACCTTGACAAGCGTTGGCACGCCAAGTTTCGAGGCGGTGAAGCTCACGGTATCGGTTCCTACCTTGACATTGGTGACCTTCGTACGGGGAAGGGTCGCCTCGGCAGGGGCCGCACCACCGGGTGCGATACGATGCCAGCTCGACGGCCCACTCTGCGCGCGGAATACGTCCCAGTTAGAAGGCTGATCGAACCAAGCGACGGAGTATTGGAGCCACGAGGACTTGCCACCCCTCATCCCCGACCACACCACCGGGGCGTGTTGGAGCGGCTGAACTAACTGGGAACCGTTGACCTTGAACACGTACCAGGTATCACCTAACACCGACGAGGTCGATGCAGAAGGATCAACCGCGGGAATCCTTCTCACCAGTGTGAGGTTGGGATTCTCCATCGCTAATTGCACCACCGACGGCGAGTACGCCATGTAGTAACGAACGCCGAGGAGTTGAAGGTGCTGGATTCCGAGGGGCACGTCGAGGCCGATGTATGGGAGTCCCGACATGGCTTCCGAAGGTGCCGCTGAAAGTTCCGACTGATTCAAGAAGTGGTAGGGGGTTGTCGCCGAGGACTCGAAGAAGAGCCCTTCCTCTGAGTCGATACAGCCATTGGTCCAATACGGAAGGAGCATGAGCGCCATCGGTGTCCCGAAGTTGTTCTGGTTCGCGTTGTACTCCCACATCGCTCGACCACAGCCTTGTGCACTACCGACGGACGACATCATCGCCATGATCCGCTGATACTCAGGCCAGCCGGGCTTCGCCTCGTATCCGGAGTAGTTCCACTCCGCCCAGGAAGGAACGAACGACTGGGTCACGTGTGACTGCAGCCAACTCGGCAAGGTGGCGAGCGGTGCATAGACACCGATCAGCAAGATCATTGCCATCACTACCACACCGAGGACACCCGACCTACGCCGGCTCCGACGAAGCTCCACAATGGAGATGCTCCGCTGGATGGAGTGCACGTCGTCGTCATTCTCGCGTGGAGGCTCCGAAGATGCGGATGTGTTGATTGCTTGTCGCTCCTCTGCGGTCACATAGATCTCAGAGGCAACAAGCTCCGGAGGAAGTACGGTGCGACGGAGAACCAGCAGGATCCGGGGCACCCCAAGCACGACCTCGGCTACCGCGCTCGCCGCTAACAGATAGACACACAGCACATAGAACGGCAACATTCTCGCGTTGTAAACCGCACCCTGGGGAAACACGATGAACGCCACCACCGATACGAGACCGGCTACCGCCAGCGTCATGGTGAAACGACGTCGGAGAGCGAACGCGATCACGGCGCCACCGAGGGCAAGGTAGATCCACGGACGGAGCGCATCTGGAGCCAACGATGTCACATAGGTGGTGACCTTCGTCCAACCCATTGAGGTCGTGTAGTAGATGTTCTCCGCAAAGGGGACGAGCCAGAGTGCAATGAGCGCAATACCGACAAGTCCGGCGATGCCAAGGCGTACCAGCTCACGGAGCTTGCGCCCGAAGAGTACATATTCGAGGGCCAGAGCCGCAACGAAGAACGCTGGAAGGAGGTGGGAGAGCGCGGTCAAACCATAGAGGAGCCCGGCAATCGCGATTCGGCGTCTCGTATGGAGGCCTCCGACGACTACGGCAAGGAACGCAATACCAAGGGCAAGCGAGAAGGAAAATGCATACTCCCCCGCAAGAGTGGACGCCAGGTTTCCACCATCGATGGTGTAGGTGCGATCGAACAGGTACGCAACGGAGCCCATTGCCAGGAGCGTGGGATACGGCTCGCGAAACTTGAGCGACCTGCCGAGGTAGTACGTCACGAGTGGCAATGCAAACGAGCCCGCGAGCGTAATGAGTTTGAATGCGACGTCGTAGGGAATGGCCGAGGACAACAGCGCGATCACGATCGATGGCAGAGGGAAGTAGAACGTGAACAGCGGGAATCCGTCGTACCAGATGGGTGTCCAGCCTGCGATCTGGAAGTGACTAAAGAACTCCGACTTCGCAAAATACGGAACGATGAAATGCGCCCCTGTGTCGCCGCCCGCGGTCGTCGTATTCGAGAATACGAGCGATGGATGCACCGCGAAGAAGATGGAAAGGGAACACGCAATGGCGATGAGCCATCCCACGTGGCGGAAGAGAAACTCCCTGACGCCATTCGATGGCACGTTCTGTGCTTCCCTCGAGGCTGGAGGCTGTTGGAGCTCCTCCTCAGCAATGACACTCACGCGGTCAGCCTACCGGATGGGCATTCTCTCTTTGGGCAGCCACCCAGCGAGGATTCAGATGTCCCTCTTCTAGGACGAGCGTCGAGTTTGAGCAGCAAGTTCGAGGACGTCGGCGACTCGTGCACCTTCACCGTCGCGGTGCCACCAACGAGAATCACACGATGAACAACTGCGCAACATCACGTCATGGTTCGCGACGTTGAGACGGATTTCCACCAACGTGGACTCACGACAGCAAGGACAGATAATTCCCGACATTTTCACCACGACTCTCCCACCACCGCCAGATCGCTCTGACCCGACAGTTCACGTATCGACACGACATTGAAGGAACTTGAGGGAAAGCTGAGAATTCGTCGGGACGCTTAGCGAATCGTGGCGGTCGAAACCAACGCGACGAAGGCCACGAGGTTGAAACCCGCATGAATGAATATGGCGAGACCGAGACGACGCGTTCGCATCTTGGCGTACCCAAGGATCAACCCAACCACCACGAGACCAAGGAACTGCAGTGGTTCGAAGTGCACCAGTGCAAAGACCACCGCACTCACCACGATCGCCGTCGCACGAGCCACCCGGGTCGAAATATCGCGGAAGCGACCGAGGATGCTCTGCAACACGAGACCCCGGAAGAAGAGTTCTTCGACGATAGGTGCACCAACGACCACCACTGCCGCAACGATGAGCTCACCGCCATTACGACCCGAGCCAATCAGGAACTTCGCCGGCTGAGAGAGTGACTTCGAGATCGAGGGGTTGCTGAGTTCGAAGGGTAGGTAAAGCAAGGGAACGATCACCAACTGACAAAGCGCACCGATGAGTAGCCCTAGGGGAAGGTCAGGCCATAGCCGGACATGGAGGCCATAGTCCTCTCGGAGGCGTCCCGAGAGGTACCGATGCGACGCATACCCTGCAGCCCCGATGAAGAAGATCCACAGCCCGATCTCTTCCACACCTATCGCCGTCGATGAATTCAGCGATGAGGTCGCATTGTGGTGCGCGGCGAGGATCACGAGGGCGATCACGTTCGACGCAAGGAAACCACCGAGCACCGCGACGATCATCACCCACAGCGGAATACGTGTGTGAGGTCGGTCGATCGGCTCAGGGGATTCGTCCACCTCACCACTCTAGGAAGCATGGCACCAGCGCCACACTTTCGATGGCCAGACGCCTTGGAGATTGCTTAGAGCTTGCACGAAAAACCCTAGAAACCCACCTAACCGCTTAGCATGGATTCCATGAGCCGCAACCTAGGTGATATGCGACCCCAAAACGGTCAGCGCCCGCGCCCCCCTGCAGAGCAAGGGTGGAGATGGGTTGTAATCGGACTTGTGATTGTGGTCGCACTCTTCATGCTGTACACGTCGCTTTCTACCAAAGCGAACTACCAACAGCTGAGCTACAACAAATTCTTGAACGAGGTGGCCTCGAAGCAGGTCAGCACTGCAATCATCGACAATTCGACTGGACACATATCAGGCCAGCTCGCAAACGGCACCTCTTACCTCGTCGATGGCCCGCTGCCCGAGGTACCCGCCGACCTCACGACAATTCGCAAGGCCGGCGTGGAAGTCACGTTCTCCAACTCGTCGTCAAGTTTGCTCTCGACGCTGCTCTACCCAGTGCTCTTCCTCGGCAGCCTCGTGCTCCTGCTCGTCTGGTTCAATCGACGAGCGCAAGGACAGATGTCCGGCATCATGTCGATCGGCCGGTCCCGGGCGAAGACCTACTCCGCAGAGCGTCCGAAGATCACCTTCGATGACGTCGCCGGCTACACCGGGGTGAAGACAGAGATCAAAGAGGTCGTCGACTTCCTCAAGTCCCCCAATCGATTCAAGGCCGTCGGCGCACGGATCCCTAAGGGCATTCTGCTCGTTGGCCCGCCAGGTACTGGAAAGACCCTCCTCGCCCGCGCGGTTGCTGGTGAAGCCGGTGTTCCCTTCCTGTCGGTATCGGGCTCCGACTTCATGGAGATGTTCGTCGGTGTAGGAGCATCCAGGGTGCGTGACCTGTTCCAAACTGCTCGCAAGCAGGCGCCAGCGATCATCTTCATCGACGAAATCGACTCCATCGGTCGCAAGCGTGGTGCCGGACTGGGCGGAGGTCACGACGAACGAGAACAGACGCTCAACCAGATGTTGTCAGAGATGGACGGTTTCGACCCCGCCGAGGGCATCGTCGTCATGGCCGCCACGAACCGACCTGACATCCTGGACCCAGCGCTCCTACGCCCCGGACGCTTCGATCGGCAGATCGTCGTCCCCCTCCCCGATCTCGACGAGCGACTCCCTATCCTCCGGGTGCATTGCAAGGGCAAGAAGCTCGCGAACGACGTCGACCTCGAGATCGTCGCCCGCGGTACCCCAGGAATGAGCGGTGCCGACCTCGCCAACCTCGTCAACGAGGCCGCGCTCCACGCAGTACGACGTGGCTCAGAAGAGGTCGCCATGGAGGACTTCGAAGCCGCTCGTGATCGGGTGTTGATGGGCCAGCGCCGAGACTCCCTCATGCTCTCAGACGAAGAGAAGGAGCGTATCGCGTTCCACGAGGGCGGTCACGCAGTACTCGCATACGTCCTCAAATACTCAGATCCTGTCCATAAGGTCACCATCCTTCCTACCGGCATGGCACTTGGTGTCACCCAACAGCTTCCCGCAGAAGAACGCCACATTTACCCTCGTGAGTACATCGAAGACTCCCTCGTCGTGCGCATGGGTGGTCGTGTTGCGGAGCTTTTGATTTATGGAGACCTCTCCACCGGTGCTTCCAACGACCTCGTCGGCAATACCGAACTCGCTCGGAAGATGGTCCGCGAATGGGGAATGAGCGATCGAATAGGCCCGATGGCCTGGGGTTCGCAAGGAATGGTATTCCTTGGCGAAGATCTCATGCACTCCCGCGACTACTCGGAGGACACTGCGCGTATCGTCGACGAAGAGATTGAGCGTATCCTCCGCGAACAAGAGCAGAGAGCAATGGATCTCCTGGTGGATCACCGTGCCGGCCTGGAAGAGGTCGCCAAGTCCCTCCTCGAAAAAGAGACCATCGACGGCGCAGAGGTTGGACGCCTCGTCGACGAGGCATACGGCCGTGAGGTTCACCCTGGAGGCAAGAGGACCATCACGATCCCGCGTCTCGAAGCGGTGCAAAACATTGCGATGGAGGCTCACGTCGACCCAACCAATCGTGCTCACGATCTCGATTAGGCGTCCTCAGGGAATCAGCCCTCAGTAGCGAGAGCTCCGGATGGTACGGATTTGTCACACCCTCAGCGCATACTTCGAACATGCGTACGACAGCACAACTCATGCTCCTAGAACGCGAGCGACCCTCGAACAAGCTACGTCTGGACCCGCGAACCAAGGCCATCGGCCGAGACAACGTCAGGATCGCCAAGGAGATACTCCGTCGAGCATCGGTCACCCAGCGCGAGGTGCGCTTAGCCCCTGACGCTTCCTAGAGTGGAAGATAGCCAGAGCATCCTCACGAACGCTCGGTGGGAGGGTACGTGAAGCACAGCGCGATCTTTGAGATACTAGGGCTCCGACCTGGGGATCGGGCAGTCATCTTGAGCGGCGAGAAGGTTGGATTCTCCTACTCCCATACCGCGACGACGTTTCACGCGCTACGCGAAGGAAGCCTTACCTCGGCTCGATTGCAGGTCCCGGCGCCCTGGAGCCGGGGTGCGGTGCGCCTCTATCGCGGTGAAGACATCGGCGTCGACCTCGTGCTCACGGCAGAGAATCCCATCTTCCACTTCGGACCGCTGACCTTCGGTCCGACCCTCATCGACGGCTCAGGTGGCTTTCCAACCACTGTCGAAGACCTTTGGGAACACGCCGATCCGGACGAGGTCCATCGCGAGTTGCGCGCTCAACTCGAACGTGCGATTCTCTGGGGTTTCGACATCACCCACATTGGAAGCCATGGGGAGTCGCTACTCGGGCGACCTGAGTTCTTCGACATCTTCACGGACGTTGCCTCGGAGTTTGCACTTCCTGTTCGCATGCATGGACAGCTGGACGAAGCACACTTAGGCTTTCCAGCCGCCTCACTCGCGCAGGACAAGGAGGTCTACCTCACCGACGACGCCATCGAGGTGATCAGCGATCCCCATCTCTCGTTCGCTTCGGGATCTGCGCTCGCCGAGTCGATCCTCGAACGCCTTCAACCTGGTATCACCGACGTCACTCTCGAGCTCGCCGAGCCCACCTCGGAGCTCCAGGCGCTCCAGGAGCGGTGGGAGCTTCCCTGCATCATCAAGACCTTGGTGCAAGACTCCCAGCTTCGAGACGCCTTAGCCAAGGCTGACGTTCAATTGCTCAGCTACCGCGCGCTTCGAGACGCCGTCCGATCACTGAAGAGTACGTCTTAATCGGAGAAGTCAGTTCGCGACGCAAGCGTTGCCTCGAGCGTACGGTACTCTTGCGACGAGGTAAGCGGCAGAAGCTCGAGGAGCTTTCCAAGGTCTCCCCCAACGCCGATCTTTCCCTGCATGAACGCAGTATTCGCGTCGAGTTCGCCGATCTGCATCGCCTTGGCGTCGCCGTAGGAGATCGTGAGGGACACATCCCCGCTCTCCGATCGCCCAATCCCAGCGTCGGCAAGACGTCCGTCGACGACTGCCCAGAAGTACTCGACATCCCCACTCGGCGCACCGGTGATGACATAGTTGATCGTCGCCGTCATACCAGGTCGCTCCGGCATGGCGCTCCCGAGTTCCTTAGTGTCCGCGATCCATTCCTCAGTGAGCCACTTCCCCACTTCACACCCCTTGCTTCACAAGCGCAGTCCTCACTGCACCTTAGTGTTCGGTAACGCCCGCGTTCGACCCTATTGCGATTCGCGCGAAGAGATCCGTTTCGACCTCACCGCCTGGGAGCACGAGCGAAGGATCCCCGACCTTAGCGAGCTGGTAGACCTCGACACCGAATGCATCACTCTGGTCGGCGATCGAGAGTCCGAACCAGAACGGCGACTCCGGATCGATCTGCGTCTTGTGCGCGAGCAATGCCTCACGTTGGACATGCAGGTGAGCACGAATGTCGATCTCAGTGGTGATGAGGTGATCCTGTCCCTCTCGCTCCAGTCGTTCACGGGAGAACGGCGACTCGATGCCGAGCTCCTCAAACTTGTCGACAAGCGCGAGCATGCGCTTCTTCGACCAGATCGAGTAGTAGAGCTTCGAGGGCTGGAAGGGCACCCCGAGGTCGGGTCGATAAGAAGGGTCTCCCGCCACCTCGAAGGCCCGGACCGAGATATCGTGCACACGAAGATGATCTGGATGAGGATATCCAGATTGGTCTTCGCCATAGGTGAGGATGACGTGAGGTCGTTCCTCTCGGATGACCGCGACGAGCGCGGCCGTCGATTCCTCGATCGGCACGTTCCAGAATGCTTCTGGACGTGCATTCGCCGGTGTATCGGGCATTCCGGAATCCCGATAGCCAAGCCGCACGACTCGGTGATAGCCGATGATCGCTGTCGCTGCGTCGAGCTCGGCGCTGCGAACCGCTGCAAGGTTCTCGCGTACCTCCGGCGACTCCATTGCAGGATTGAGGATGTCGCCTTCTTCGCCTCCGGTGGCGGTCACAAGTACCGCTCGCACACCTCGCTGGACGTATTTGGCAATCGTCGCCGCGCCCTTAGAAGATTCGTCATCGGGATGCGCGTGGACACTGAGTATGGTCAGGGGACGTTCTGGCACTCATACAAAATAGTCACCACGACCCCGCTTCATGACGCCGAGCCATTCGGGTGGCGCACGGCCAGCGGCCACGCACCA
>JBMFXL010000013.1:0-12571 GCA_049964275.1 Acidimicrobiales bacterium
CGTCGAGAGGAGTCGCGAGATCCACGTCGCAAAAGGCTGCAACATCGGTGTCAGCTGCAAGAAGCCCATCCCGGACCGTCGCACCCTTGCCGCGATGAGGAAGCGCCAGCACCTCAACCGAACACGGGCCTTGGTAGGCGGCCGCGCGAGCCCTCAGCGTCGCAAGCGTGAGATCTACGCTCCCATCATCGACGAAGATGAGACGACTGCCCTCTGGCCAACCCTCCATGTAGCTGCACAGCGCATCGAATGACTCTGCGGAGCGCTCCTCCTCGTTGTAAACCGGCACCACCAACGTCAGTGACTTCTCAAGATCAGGCATCCTGTTCCTACCTCCATTCACGCAGTGGCTCTACGATCATCGACTGACCTGCCCGCGTATCCAACTCGACTTCACCTTCATCACCACGCACGGAGACCTCCCGATGCCCCGCGTCTCGAATATCTATGATCTGACGACTCCCCACTCGACTGGCGAGCCGGTCAGACCCTGCGGTCTCGCACAGGAGCTCATAAAAGCGCTCTGCACTCGTCCTCCATGAATGGAGTCCCGCCCATTGACGTCCCGCCGCCCCGAGCGCCTCACGAGCCGACGCGTCGTTCACCAGTTCCACGATGGTGTTGGCCAGCACCTGCGCATCGCCATAGGGGAAGAGACGTCCCGTTTCTCCATCACGAACCGACTCACGAAGACCCGGAACGTCCGAGGCAACCACCGGAAGGCCGAAGGCAGACGCCTCCATGCACACCAAGCCCCAACCCTCGTAGGCGCTAGGACACGCAGCGATCCAGGAACGTCCGAGAAGCTCATCACGGTAGGAGCTCGGTACGTAGCCGTGAAAATGCACCTTGGAGGCAACACCAAGCGACCACGCCAAGCGCTCAAGCTTCGAACGCTCCGGACCCTGTCCGAGGATGTCGATACGAAGATCTCCGAGCTTCTCAATCAGAATGGGGGCCGCCTTGATCAGCAGATCCACCGACTTTTGCTGCACGAGTCGACCCATGCACACAATCGAGGGAACCGACGACTTCGGCATCGAAATTCGCTGCGACGTGGGAAGCACGACCCCATTCTTGATCACCGACACCGAATCTGCCGAGAACCCGAGCGCGAGGAGATCGTCCCTGGTCTCGTTCGAGACGGCAACGACCTGTGCCTTACGATAGGCAAACGGCATCAACTTCGCCTCAAGCGCCATCGCAAAGTGCTTGAGCCCTGGTGGGAGGTGACGGCGGAAGATCTCCTGATGGACATGGTGGACAATGAGTACCTGTGGCACCCGAGCGAAGAATGGAGAGAAGAATGGAATACCGTTCTCGCAATCGACGATCACGTCGTACTTCCCGCGGAGCGACTTCAGATACTTGAGAGGAACGCGATAGTACTGAGTAAGGCGACCGCCAACACGGAAGTACTCGATGCCCTCGATGACCTCGTGCTTCGCACCACCTCGCGGACGTTGGGTGAGCCAGGACACCTCCGCCCCGTCTTCGATCCAATGTTGGGCGAGCTGGTAGACATAGTTCTCCGCGCCACCCGAACGAGGATGGGTTCGGTCTCTCCAGTTCAACACAAGTATCCTCAGCGAGGAACTAGCACTATTCGACTCCCGAATCGAGATCTCACCGATATCGCGCTTGAGATAACCGCTCAGGAACGAGGGAAGCGACACCAGAGACAGACCCAACCGAAGCAATCGACCTCGAACTCCGAGCCGACTGTCTTCGCTGAGGGCACTCGCTCGGAGACGCGCCAACCCCACAACGCCCACCACGGCGCCTAATCCAATGAGTGCGCCCCAGAGTCCTGCCAAGATACCCGTAGCGATCAGGGCGATCAGGGCGATCCCTGAGATGGCAAGATTGGCGAGGAGGGACGTGTGCACTGCAAGCTCAGGCATGTGACGTCGCAAGAAGCCGAATTCTCGCATAGAACGTCGATAGACCTGCATCGCCTCTCTCGTGGTCCAAGGCATCATACGCGGCACCAAGAGCTCGGTCTCGTCATGCTGGCTGACGCGAGGAACCTCCGACACTTTGAGGGAAAGTCGACCCGCAGCGCCAAATCCGTTGGCCATCGTGCGAAATCCCCCAACCTCGGAGAACACCGTCCGTCGAACCATTGTGACGGTTTGGTGCGGCGCCACGAAAGGCTGCATGCGTTCACCATGACGTCCAAAAGGACTCGTCCTTACGAGCGCGAGTTCGTTCATCACGAGATCAATGGCCGATTGAGGAACTTCTTGACGATCAGCGCCCCTCACCGGAATACGCATGAGCCCAAGGCCGGACTCACGAAAGCGTCCGAGGAGTCCATCGAGCAGTTCGTCTGCAACGGCGTCACCCGCCCGGGCGAACAGCAGCAGCTCGCCTCTCGCCTCCCCAGCCGCTCGGTCGAATCGAGACCAAATGGCGCCCTGGGCGCGGAGCGAGGTAACTGTCTCCGACTCGACCAGTATGTGCGCGGTGGCCCCTACGAAAATTACCTCTCCGCCAACTCGAGCCGCCTGGGCTACCCAGCGCTGCACCGCGCTGCGATCGGGAGCTGCTCCCGAGTCGAGATCGACGATCAAAGAAATTTCAAATTTTCGCTCAAGTTCTGGGCGACGAATGCCGACAATATCCGCAGGAGTCATAGGTGGCTCCACTGAGAGAGAAGCGACGTAAAAAAAAGACGCGGCGAAACCGAGGAGCAGTGAAGATACCTTGCTGTCATGACTCCTCCTTCAACCACGCGCTCACTTGACGATACGTCCCGACGATTTCCGAGAGTTCACACGACCGTGAACTCCTGGTTAACCTCTATCCACAACTGAGAATCCGGCTCGACCCGAACTTGCAGAACGAGACGACGTCTCGATTCACCCAACTCATTCTGCTCGCGCAAACGTGATCGCCTCAGCGAGTAGGAAACAACACTACCCTTCAGCGCTGTCAATCGCAAGAGAAACTTCACGGAAAGAGCAAAAGTTTCACTTGACCGCGCCCCAAATACCGCCCTCTGTGGTGAATTGGCTACTCCAAATTGCGATTTTGTCGCCGTGATCTTTGCCTCACCACTTGTGGTGGTAAATTCTGGTTAACGTGCCCTGAGTCGCCCTGAGATCAAGTGACCAGCCATTGCGAACGCCTCTCCAAGTTTCAAGACGACAAGGCCCGGCCCATAGGGGCTCACAAGCTTGGTCGGGTCACGAAAATACGGACGTTCGAACGCGATCTTTAACATCGTCCCTACTCCATGCGTCTTGGTGAAGGTCTCGTACCCGTCCGCATAGTACGCCTTCTTGCGACAGGCGCCGATGAGGCCCACTGCCCCTTCATCGTGCTCGATGCGCGCGTTGGTGCGCCCAATGACACCGCGTGCTCGAACCCGAACGTCCAAGTCCCAGTCCTCACCGCCAGTCAGTCGCTCATCATAGCCACCGAGTTCTTGGACGAGTGACCGAGGGAAGAATCGCGCGGCTTCCACGCCTGGGAGCCCAAGGTACATCTCCCTCTCGAAGGCCCGGACGTGCGCCCAATAGGAGCTACCGGTCGTGAACTCCGGCACCACGACGCCGGCGTCACCCGCATTCACCCGCTGAATCGCTTCTTCTGCAACCCGGGGCTCGAGGATCATGTCCGAGTCGATGAAGCCAATGACGTCTCCTGCTGCGTTGGCCATACCCACGTTCCTCTGTGCAGAACGCTCCGGACCTGCCACCAGCACGTGATCTGCCACCGAGGCAGCAATCTCCCTCGTCAGATCGGTCGACGAGTTGTCGACCACGATCAGCTCCACCGGGATCGTTTGCCGTCGAATTGAGTCCAGACAACGCCCAATGGTCCCCTCTGAGTTGTAGGTAGGCACGACTATCGAGACCGAACTGGCCACCGCACATCTCCCGACTAGGTCAACTTCGCATTCGACATGCTCATCCTACGGGCGAGGTAGACGAACGCGCCGATACAATCAATTACCCAACGAGGATCACCGAACCTCCCTCCAAGAAACGCTCAGCAAGAGAACCGCTAGTTTCACCACATGAGGCTTCGTGCACTCGTTTTCATAATGGTGATAGGACTGCTCCTCACCGGCTGTACGACGCGCCAAGCCGCCTCGCCTTCGACCACCTCGGCACATGTGACCACGACGACAGTGCCTGAGCGCTTGACCACCACCACGACCACGCCGCAGGCTCCCCACCTCTTCGTCATCATGATGGAGAACACCGCCTACACCACGGCGATCTCGACCCCATCGTTTCTCCAACTCGTCAAGGAGTACACCTTGGGTTCCTCGTACTACGGAGTGGCCCATCCGTCACTACCGAACTACCTTGCGCTCACTTCGGGCTCTACGCAAGGAATCACCTCGGATTGCCTCACCTGTTACGTCTCGTCAGGGAACCTCGCGGACCAACTCGACTCGCGAGCGGTGGACTGGTCCGCATTCTTCGAAGGCACCGATCAGCCGTGTTATCTCGGGACCTCCTACGGTGTCTATGCCGCCAAACACAATCCATTTCGCTATTACAACGACGTCCGCGCATCATCGTCCCTGTGCACGCGACTCCAGCCCCTCAATGCGCTTGCCTCGTTCACCGCGCAGTCGACGCCATCCCAACCTCTCTTCGCCTGGATCACACCGGACATCTGCCACGACGGGCACGATTGCAGCCTCTCGGTTGCGAGCTCATGGCTCACCTCTCTCATCGCCCAGATCCAAGGCTCGAGAGCCTGGACCAGTGATACTGCCATCATCGTGGCCTGGGACGAGGGTAACGGAGGAGACCCCCAAGGGATTACGCCCTCAGGCGCGATCACGACTCCAGGTGGAGGGCACGCCCCGCTCATCGTGGTCTCACCGCACCTCGAGGCAGGCTCGACGATTTCCACACCCTTAAATGAATATGCCGTCCTCGCGACGATTGAGCAGACGTTCGGCCTGCCGTTTCTCGGGAACGCCGCGCTCTGGCAGCACAACAGCCTGGCCACCAAACTCTTTCCCTGATCGTGTTGTCCTTCTACACTGAGGATGCCCGGGTCAACGGCGATCCGTGGCGTAGGCACAGGAGCGTGGCGAGTTGAGGAAGATCGAGCGCCCCACCGGTCATACGAAAGCCGCCGTCAGCGTCGCAATCGGCGGCGCCATGTGGGCTCTCTCGGGAGTCTCAGCACAGCTGCTCTTCCGACACGATCGAGTCACCCCTCTGTTCCTCGTAAGCGCCCGGATGCTCGGCGCAGGGATCATCGTGCTTGGCACGCTTATCTCCAGGGAATCGATTGCGCCTCTGCGGGCGCTCTTACGTTCGAGAGGAGATCTCTCTCGCCTCCTCGCGTTCTCGATCGTGGGACTCATCGGAGTCCAGTACACCTACTACCAGGCAATCGTCTACACGAACGTCGTCACCGCCACGGTCATGCAGTATCTCGGCCCTCTCATCCTCTTCGTCTACGTTGCCGTTCGTGAATCACGTCGCTTTCGCTTGGCAGAGTCGAGCGCGGTGGCACTCGGCGTAGGGGGCACGATCCTGCTCCTTACGAATGGCGACCTGACCAAACTCGCCATCGGAGGCATCGGTCCACTCTTTGGTATCGCCTCCGCCATCACCGCAGCCATCTACACCTACTACCCGCGAGGCCTCATCGCTCGCTATGGTGCCCGCCCGGTACTCGGCTTGGCAATGTTCGTCGGTGGGCTTCTGACGCTGCCTGGTCTCTGGTCGCCGTTCTCGGTTAACGTTGGCTCCATTGGGCTGCTGACCTACGTCATCGTCTTTGGTACCGCGATCTCCTTTGCGCTCTACCTCGGTTCGCTTCGCGTGCTCCACGCAGTCGAGACCTCGGTGATCTCCTGCATGGAGCCGCTCACGGCAACCATCGTGGGCGTCCTCTTCCTACGAGTTGGAATCGGTGGCTGGGGTCTACTTGGGGCCGCAGGCGTGCTCGTCGCAGTGGTCATGCTTGCAGTCTTCCCGGATGCCCCGGTCCTCGAGGCAGAGGGCACCGAACTGCACTGAGGAACCCCGCCCACGAGGCCACGCGGCCTAGTGTAGGGAAATGGAACTCGACACCTATCTGACAGCGATTGCCGACTGCACGACCGAGATCACCCACGTCGTCGAGGAAGATTCACTTCCTCTCCCCGTACCTACCTGCCCAGAATGGACGATCAACCAACTGCTCGCACACCTTGGACACGTGCAGAGCTGGGCCGCGTCGGTACTCCGTGCTGCGATAGTTGGCGAAGCTGTGCCTCCGCGTCCGAAGGAGCCCGCCATGCTGGAAGAGGCCCCGTCGGGCATCGCACGCCTCGACTGGCTCCAGGGATGCACCAATGGGCTCATGGAGGCTCTCACAACCATCGAGGACGAGACCGAATGTTGGACGTTCTTCCCCGCCACATCGGGCCGCCACTTCTGGGCACGCAGGCAGGCGCACGAGGCGCACCTGCATCTGGTTGACAGCGAACTCGCCGTCGGGCGTCCCATTCACCCCATCCCGCCATCCGTTGCCGCCGACGGGATTGCCGAGGCGCTCACGGGATACTTCGCACGACCAGGCTCGAACCGTTCCGGTCGGGAGTTCCCCTACCGAATCGCTTTCGAGGCAACGGATGCCGACTCCTCATGGACGATTCGCGTTACCGATACGAGTCTCGAGGCAGTCCCACGTCTCGAGCACGCGGACCTTGTCATCAACGCACCGGCGTCTGCGATCTTCCTCTTGATCTGGAACCGCGTCGACTCATCGCAGCTCCACAGCGTCGGCTACGCCGAGCTACTCGATCAATGGCGCGCGAGCTTCCAAGGTCTGTACGGGCGATAGGCCACGCGAGCCGGTTGGTGGCTTCGGGGCTACTTCTTCTTGGACGACGACTTCTTCGAGACGTGAGCCTTCATTGCCACTGCTGCTTGGGGAACCGGCTTGAAGAACTCGATCTGCGACGACAGACTCGAACCCGTACCCGCACCACCGACGACCACGAGTTCATGGTTCCACGACGCTACCGCCACGTTGGAAAGCGGTGCCGGGAGCGTGCCGGCATTCTCGATCATCGCGGTGGCGGGATCGTACTCATAGATCGCCGAGGAGGGCTGCCCTGAAGCATCGGTGCCACCGACCAGATAGATGTGGCCATCGACCACCGCAGCCGCAGCCCCTTCGATCGGCGAATTGAGCTCGCCTACGATCATGGCTTGCCCCGTATGGACATTGATGGCCTGAATGGTCGTGGTCGGCGTAGTACCGACCTGACCGCCGAAGACGTACAGTGTGCCCTGGTAGAGCACCGACGCCCCGTACCGTACCGGCTGAGGAAGCGTGCCAATCGACGAGAAGGTCGTGCCATTGGTGGTCGAGAGTACTGCCGGATTCGCGGTCACACCGTCGTAACCTCCCAACACGTAGTTCGTGCCAAGTCCTTGTGCTACCGCGAGATCAGATCTCGGCTGAGGAAGTGTCCCTACGACCGAGGAGGAACCGGCACTGAGCGACTGGATCGCGCCGGTAGTGGAGGATTGTCCACCCCCGTAGACATAGATCTTCCCACCAAGCACACCCGCGCCCGCGTCATGGGTCGGCTGCGCGAGCGACATGCCCGAACTGACCGCGACCTTCCCCTTCTTCATCGTGACATCGTAGGTCGAGTTGGTCGAATTTCCGGAGGCGTCAAGCCCTCCGATCACCACGAGGTGACCATTGCTCACCACGGCCGACGCACGTTGGAGCGCGACAGGGAGCGACGCATGTGCGGCACGCACGAGTGGCTGTGTCGCGGTCGGCATTGGCGTGGGAACCACCGTGTTCGCCATCGATGCGATCGATTGGTTCGTCGCCGGCTGCCCTATGGTGGAAGCATGGGTAATGCCCAACGAATACGGCGGCACCAGATCGATGCCATCGGGATTAGAGAGCTGACCCGGCGCAGATCCTGCGACGCCCGTACCGTACTGCCAGACGATCTGGTTGGTCTTGGGGTCGATGACCACAACGCGGTTGTCCTTGTCATCGTTCAAAATAACGTCCCCATTGGGTAGTGGAAGCGCCAACGAGGGCTGGTTCAACATGCCCGGACCGCTCTGAGGCGAGTAGCGCCATAACACCTGCCCGGTCGCAGTGAACTCTTCGACCGTGCCCGGCTTGGAGTAGTCAGCGGTGAGGAATACGCCTGGCCGAACCTCATTGGTGTCCGAAGGATACAGGATGCCCGGCGCGTGGAAACTCTGGTAGATCGTGCCATCGATGCCCATCTCATCGATCCAATCGCCATTGATCTCGGTGACGACGTAGTGGCCATTGGTCATCGGGAACGCGCCGTTCGGACTACCGAAACGCTGCGGAGGATTGTGGTAGCACGCGTTGGTCGAAAGACCGTACACGTGTACCGGAGAGAGGTCTCCTGGCTTGAGGAGCAAGATACGGCAGTTCTTGATGTCCGCATTGATGATGTAGCCGTCTGGCAGCATCATAGCATCATCTGGATTCCACAGGTGGTTCGGACCCATGCCCTCTTGACCGGGTACTCCATAGCGATAGACGATCTTGTGCTGTGCGATCGAGATCACGGAGATGACGAAGTTGTCCTCTTCCGTTGCAATGATGTACTTACCATCAGGGGTAAAGAAGGCATCATCAGGGATGAGGAATGTCTGACCCGGTGCGAGATCTCCTGGTTGAGGAAACTGCCACAGAATTTGACCTTTGGGATTGACGATCAGGAGACGATTGTTCGACCTATCGGCGATGAGGATTGGGCCGGGGAGCACCGAGGGATTCGAACCGGGTTGAAGGTGCGCGGAGTCGAGCGGCGTGGAGAACTGAGGGGGAATCCCGGGGACCGTGGTGGCGGTGGTCACGACCTTGGCTTTTGGGGTGGTCGTTTTCTTTGCGGGCGAACTCTTCGACGATGCGAATGCGCTCGCGGCGGATATACCCACGATGAGTAAGACTGCCGTCATGATGGCAATGAACTTCGACGATCTCACGTGCACGATTTCCTCCCGGTCGTCTCGGACGTTCGGTGCCCAGCCACTCGCCTCTTCGCCTCACCACCCTAGGAGTTCACCCAATGGACCGTCCACTTTTGACACTCTGGGTGACAAGCCTTCCACACCAACCTCACAGGTACGGAGCTCGCATAGGCATCATTCCGAGGCAATCAGCCCGATGAGTGCAAGGGGGTTGTCGTAACAGACACGCTGCTTCCAACGTCGAGGGAGATCGAGGCCCGCGATCCCCTTCACCTGCTCAACGAAGTTGTAGGGGATGTTAGGAAAGTCCGAACCAAAGACCACTCGGTCCTCCAATGCCCCAAGTCGAGGGAGGAGATCACGTGGATAGGGACTCATCGCCTCGTTGAATGGAGTGAAGACCATGGTGGTATCAAGATGGACGCGGGAGAAACGCTCTGCAAGGTCGACGAAGCCCTCGTATTCGTCATTCCCCATGTGCGCAATCACCAGAGTGAGTTCAGGGAATCGACGGAGCACCTCTTCGATCGGTTCGACCCCGGTATGGGAACCTGCCACCGGTGCCGATCCGCAATGGATGACCACGGGCACCTTCGCGCGTTCGAGTATCCGCCACACATCATCCAAGCGCTTGTCGCGAGGATCGTATCCTCCTACCTGCACGTGCGCCTTGAAGATCTTCGCACCACCCTCAAGCGCCTCCTCCACGTACGCCGGTGCACCTTCTTCAGGGTAGAACGTCGCAGACGGGGCGCACCGCGTGTGCGTCCGAGCGAACTCCAAGGTCCAGTCGTTCAGCCACTTGGCCATGTCGGGTCGATGGGGGTATGCGAGGCCGCTATAGCGAAGCACCGACAGCTCTTCGAGGATCGCAACGCGTGTCTCGATCGGAACCTTGTACACAATCGGCCACGCTCGCGCTACGAGTGGGCCCTGGCGATCGAAGTAGTCCCAGACCTTCGCCATGACGTTCTCGGGCATGAAGTGCACATGGACATCGATGATTCCCGGTATCCCCAGATCCTCAATGACCTCTCGTACTGCCGCCGCTTCCGCTGCACGATCGAGAAGTCGCCCTGAGGCCGGTGGCTCCACACTCATCGAGGCGTGACTCGCAGCAGCTCCTCGATCTCCGCCCGCACGGTGGGAACCGCAAGGAAGAATCCTTGCCCGAAGTCGCATCCAAATCGAGCAAGGTTGTCCACCATGACCGAGGAGTCGACCCCCTCAGCGATGACTTCGAGCCCGATGCTCTTGGCAAGCGAGACCACTCCCCGAATGAGATCCACGCGCGCTCGGTTCTCGCCGACCCCAAGGACCATGGCCTTATCGATCTTCAATACATTCGCAGGGAACGAATCAAGGTGTGTCACCGACGAGGAACCTGTGCCGAAATCATCGAGCGCAACCTTAATCCCGTAGTCGCGAAGATCCCACAGACTTTCAGCGATGTCACCGATGTAGTCGGCCGAGAGATCCGACTCGGTCAACTCGATGACCAATTGCTCAGGCTCGAGGCCCACTTCGAGGACCTTGTTGCAGATCTCATCGGCAGCACCCTCGGTCGCCAGATCGCTTCCCGTGAGGTTCACGGAAACGAAGTCCGGGGCGATTCCAAGTTGTCGAAGCTCAGCAAAATCGCCCAAGGCGCGGTCGATCACCCATTGGTCGAGATACCGAGAGATACGTGAGGTATGCGCGGTCGGGAAGAATTCAACTGGTGCAAGCACCCCCCGTGTGGGATGATCCCATCGAATGAGTGCCTCGATGCCCGCGACCTTCGATGAGGTCAGATCGAAGATCGGCTGATAGACGAGGAAGAGGCCGTCCCCTCCCCGCTCTCGTAGCGCGACGTTGAGTTCCTCTGCAAGTTCGGGATCGCTATAAATCGGTTCACTGACGTGATAGCGGCGATAGACCTGCATCGCCATAGGAGCAGACTTGGCACGAATCATCGCGCGATGCGCCCATCGCAACAGTTCCCGAGCCGAGACATCGCCGTCGGTCGTCGCGATTCCAAAGGATGCCGTCAGTCGAACCGCGCGGCCATCAGCACGATACGCGCTCCCCTCGATCGTACGCTCGATCGCCGTCGCAATCTCGAGTGCCCGATAACCCACCGACGCGGGCTCATCGACGACCACAAGGAACTCGTCTCCCCCTAGCCATCCTTCACTCGCCTCACCGCTCTGACAGACCGACTGTATCCTTCGCCGGACCTCCGTGAGGATTTCGTCGCCCACTGCCTCGCCGTACAACTCATTGATGGAGCGAAACCCATCGATGTCGATATAAATCACCGATAGGTTCCGGCCGCCGTCACACTCGTCAAGCGCCTGGTTCAGTCGATGGAGGATCTCTCGACGTGACGCAACTGCACTGAGGTCATGCCTCGCAACCGTCAATCCAAGATTCCTTTCCAAGCGCCCACGTGGTCTATCGAAACCAAGTTCGAACCGAGATTAATTCGCCACGTCAGATCTGCAGTCGATTGGGAGAAACAGTATCAGAGAACCACGCAACGTGAGCACCATTCCAAAACTCGCGCTCGCTCGAATGGCAGATGGTAGGGGTCTACGTAAGGTCCAAGGCGCACCACACACCTACCACGCATCTTCGGGTCCCATGGACCCAAGCGAGTCCGCCGGTCCGCCTCACCAGCCAAGGAGGCACATTTACTCAGCATTGTTTAGTCGGAATAGTGCATTTGCACTGTTTCCCAACCCCCACTTCCGAAATTTCCCTCGCAACCCTTCAGGCCGTGAGCTGTGTGTCGAAAAACCTCACGTTAAGGGACATGGATAGTCCCCAGATGACGTACCAAAGTGAGGTTCTCGTGAATCGGATGCTCTCCAACTTGCGTGTGGGCAAGCGCCTCGCACTGTTGTCCGGCCTGCTTGCAGGCCTTCTTCTCGTGCTTGCGGTCTACGGTGTCATGTCTGCGCGCAGCAATATCGCGCTCACGCACCAGACATCGGTGGCCAAGTCGATCTCGAGAACGGCACAGTCGCTCAACGCCACCGGCATTGCGGTAGCGCTGTCAGAGAACTCCGTGGCCTTTGACTACAACTCTGCACAGCCGGCCAACGGAGACCTCCAATCCTTTCACCAGGCGGTCTCCGCATTTCAGTCCACCGCGGCCAAGTTGAAGAGATATCCCCTTACTGCCACGCAGCAAGCGGAGCTCGGTACGGCGATGAAGGCCTTCAATACCTACCTCTCGCTCTCCGACCAGATCAACACCGCATTCACCGCGAACACTCCTAAGGCGATCGCCACGGCAAACGGCATCGTGGGACAGCTCGCGTTCGGGTCGTACTCCAAGCCTCTCAATGCCATCAGCACCGCGGCCGACGAAAACCTGTCTCTGGCAGTCGCTAACTCCAAGGCACAGTCCAGCTCGAATGAGGTCGTCTTCATCGTGCTCGGCCTGGTCGCCATCGTGGTAGCCGCCCTCTTCTCTCAGGTCATCACACGTTCGATCACCAAGCCGCTCGCCGAGTCCATCGAGTCCATGGAGCGTGCATCCGAGGGTGATCTCACCCCAAGGGCCTACACCGCCACAAAGGACGAGATCGGACAGATGAACGCCGCGATTGCCTCGCTCATTACCA
>JBMFXL010000014.1:0-12281 GCA_049964275.1 Acidimicrobiales bacterium
CCCGTCGCTCCACTTGCACGCCATCTTCCCCTGCAATCTCGACGAGTCCCGCGCGAAAAGCTTCGAGGATCAGGACGAAACAGACCACCACCTCGTATCGCGAGTCGGCAAAACCCACGAGATCTCGAAAGCTCATGACTCCCTGGTCGGGGAACGCATCAATGAGGCGAGAGCCGACCTCTGCAACGGCGATCGGTGCGATAGTGATGTGACTGGAATCGATGACCTCTTCGTCGACCTGTGCCATCAACCGAGCAAAGTGCGCGGCAAGTTGACGAGGATCGATGGACTCGAGTGGGTCTGGCACTCCTGCGAGGTGGATAGCTTCTGGACCAACCGCACGGCCCACCGACCGGGAGGTGGTATCCATACGGATCCCAAACTGCTCGGAGGCCGCCCGAAACATTGCGGACTCGATCATGCGGATGAGCAGGATCTCCTGTTCGTCCGCTCCTGGGATCTCGAGCGTGTCATCCTCGTCGTCCTCCCGCCGCACCAGCCTGCGCGCCTTGAGCGCGATGAGCGTCGACGCCACGGACAAGAACTCGGTCGAGACCTCGAGCTGGCGTTCGCGCATGTCGGCAATTGCCGCGAGGTAGTCATCGACGAGGCGTGAGAGGGAGAACTCGAAGAGATCGATCTTCTGTGCGTTGACGAGTTGGGTCAGGAGCCCGATCGGCCCAGAAAACTCTCCAGACGACAACGAAAAGCTCACGAGCTGCGATCCTACCTGCCATGCGCCGACTCAGCGCTTGGACCAGTACTCCCCGAGTTCGTCGACAACGACCCCGAAGTAGGGAGAGGCATGCGCGGTGCAGAAGTCGAGGATCGCTTTGGTGGTGACCGATTCGTTCGCATGATCCGATACCACCCGAAGTGCGGCCCAGGGCACCCTCGCCCACGCACACACCTGTGCAATGGCCGCGGTTTCCATGTCGACGCAGAGGCTCTCGGGGAAGTATCCCGCAATCTCATGCTTGGAGGTCGTCGACGAGATGATCTGATCACCCGAGACGATCGTCCCTCGATGCAGCCTTTGTGAGGCCCCAGTCCAAGTGCGCGCCCCAAGGATCCCCTCCAGGACCACGACCAAGGTGGCATCGGCCGGATAGATCGGCTCGCCTCCACGGTCACCGATCCCGCGGCGTTCCGCAATAGGTCGAAGATCCACATCGTGTTGGATCGCCCCAGACACCACCACCCGTTCGGCGAAGTCCACTTCAGGATGGAGCGCACCCGAGAGACCCAGCACCACCACGGCACCGACCTCGTGGGTAAGGATCATCGTCGACGCGAGGGACGCGGCGGCCACCTTCCCAATGCCCGAGACACCGACCACCACATCCGGCGCAAGTGTACTCGTGAGCGCATACTGCCCAAACCGGCTCTGCATCTTCCGCCAGGACGGCGAACCAAGCACCGAGGAGGCCTCGATCTCCATGGCGAAGATGATGCCTAGCATCCCCCCGGATGCCCCGTCGTATGCAGCAGTCATGTTCCCGTCCCACCTCGGTCCGTCGCAGCCAGATGAGGGGCACACTACCGGCTTCATGAAGAACGAGATGGCGGTCACAGACCAGAGAAGTACCGCAGTTCACTGAACCAAGCACGTGCCCGTCAGAAGGTGGAGGGTCTGGAGGTAGGAATGATCGCGGGTAGGAGCTCTGGATCGTAGAGTGGAAAGACCATGACACGCGTCCTCTCCGGCATACAACCAACCGGCACCCTCCATCTCGGCAACTACCTCGGTGCACTCGCGAGGTGGGTCGAGGACCAGCGGACCTCTGATTCGTACTTCACAGTCGTCGACCTTCATGGTCTCACGATTGACCAAGATCCCCCTACCTTCCGCAACGCGGTCTACGAGCTCTGCGCCATGTACCTTGCGTGCGGTATCGACCCCGAGGTTGCCACGGTCTTCGTCCAATCCCATGTGGCTGCACACTCACAGCTCGCTTGGGTTATGGAGTGCACAGTAAGCTTCGGAGAGCTCTCGCGCATGACCCAGTTCAAGGACAAGTCTCAGGGTAAGGAGCTGGTCCGTGCAGGCCTCTTCACCTACCCTGCACTCATGGCGGCCGACATCTTGTTGTATCAGGCGGACGAGGTCCCGGTTGGGGACGACCAAAAGCAGCATCTCGAGCTCGCTCGTGACCTCGCGATCCGCTTCAACACCCGCTACGGCGAGGTCTTTCGCGTACCCTCCCCCACGATCCCCAAGGTCGGCGCGCGTATCTTGGACCTCACCGACCCAACCAAGAAGATGTCGAAGTCATCCTCATCTCCGATGGGCCTCATCTCCCTCGACGACGATGCCGCCACCATCGAACGTAAGATCATGCGTGCCGTCACGGACACCGACGGCGAGTGCGTCTATCGCCCAGACGATCCTTCCAAGGCAGGGCTCTCCAATCTCCTCGAGATCTTCGGCGTGATCACCGACGAGGATCCGAGTGGCATCGCAGCCCGATATGAGCGATATGGAGACCTCAAAAGAGACCTCGCTGCCGCGCTCATTGCGCACCTCGCTCCCATCCAAGAGAGGTTCAAGAGCCTCATCGATGATCGGGGAGAACTCGATCGGATCCTCGCTGTGGGAGCCCACAAGGCGCGATCTGTCGCGAACGATACGCTGAGCCGCGCCTACGACGCGCTTGGACTCATCCCACCGATCGACTAAGCGAGCGGACTCTCGCCTCAGGTCCCCTGGGTCCCTGGGGGCGCTCCGAGCGAGTCGACCGCACGATCGATCCATTGGTGGAGCACCTCGTCATCAGCGAGGTCCTCCACCGAGATTCTGCACCAGCCAGACATGACCCGGCCCCGCATCTCCATCGGCCGAAGCTCCACACCAGTCTTCTGGGCGAGGTCGAGTTCATTCCCTGGGTCCACTCGCACCATGAGGTCTCCCTGATGGGAGGCAGCGACGACCATCTTCCCGCCTACCAGGAATGCAACACCACCGAACATCCGCCGCTCTTCGACCGGAGCTATCTCCGTGAACACACGACGGATACGTTCCACCATCTCGTGGTCGTACGACATTGCAACCACCCCCAGGAGCCTTTGCGCAAGCGATACCGTTCTCGCTGACCACCGTGCGGCATTCCCATGATTGTGACACATACCGAGCGGTTGGGTACGACTGTCGATCGTCGACGGGACACCGACCCTACACTCAAGTCCGTGCGCGTCTAGGGAACGACCCAGGTGGCAACCACCGAGTTCAGGAAGCTCGTCGGCTCGAACATTACCTTGTCGATCTTCACAGTGCTAGGAAGCTCGACCACGACGCAGCCACTCGAGGATCCACCGGGCGTGAGCGTGTACTGGCCTGAATTGAAGTCCGTGCAACCCGTCACCGAGTTGAACGACGGCTGATAGGTCTGATTGTCCGAGCCGATCACGGTCACATTCGAGTCTGCGTCATCCTGGATGACCGCAGAGGACTTGTTGGTCAGCACAAGGTTCACCGCCACGAGTCGATCACCACTGGTTGGTGCATCGAACTGAGTTGCAGGCGTTGCAGGGTCAGTGATCGACGTCACCTGGACCGTATAGGCATGCCCGCTCTGATCCTTCACCGCTTCGGTTGCCCCCACATGGGCTACCGCAGCCGTAGTGGTCGGCGATGCCGTCGTCGACGTGCTGGCCGCACCGCTCGCCGAGGTCGTTGTCGTCACCACTGCAGCTTGCGTCGTGGTGGACCCACACGCCGTAAGCGCGACCCCCATGACCCCAGCTACAACCATCATTCGCTTCTTCATCTCATATGCCCCACATATCACTCTCCACTGCATACGCAGTGCACCAGCGATACGAGGAAATCACACGGCTGTGACAGAAAGGTCGGCAAACACCTAGGTCAATCAATACTCGCCGCGGTTTCCGGCTCCCCCTAGTCAACATGCATCTCAAGCCGTCGTGGGCAAGTCATCGCCGGAGTCGTCGGCGAGTCGTGAATCTTCTTCACAACAGGTCCAGCTCGGAATTAAATATCAGAGACGCTCACGCCACGGAAGCGCCACGGTCCACAATGTGAAAACGGGAGGACGCAGCTTCTGACCCCATGGGACCGAGCCTGCATCGGTGCTAATCGGTGCCACACCTCGAATACCTCCAAGATTCAGCCTCGAGGACCTAGGCGAGAGTCATTGACGCATGCCGACCTCACGCTTAGTGTGAAGGGATGCGACCTAGAGAACGGTGTCATGTCCCTCGGTGACCTGTCGGACAGGGCTGCAGTCATCAACGCAATCCGTGAATACGACGTACTTGGACGTGACGCATTCCTTGCAAAGTACGGGTACGAACATGCTCGTAGCTATTTCCTCGAGTACGAAGGTCGCCACTACGATTCCAACGCCATCATCGGCGTGGCTCATGGCTACCAATTCCCGGAGTTGGGGCCTCTCGCGGCCCGCTCCTTCAGTGGTGGCGCAGCCACCGTGGAACGAAAGCTCCAAGAGCTTGGTTTTCATGTCATCTCATCGCAGATATCCCAGACTCCGAACTCTCCCCGGTCTGAACGGGGCCACATGGACTTCTGGGTTGGCGTCACCAATCCCAATTGGTTCTCCTTCCTGTCAAGCCGAGGTATCCGAGGCGAGGTCAATTTCTGGCAACCGTCGAGTAGTCCCCCCACTGTGAGACTGAAGGAAGGCTCACCATTCCTTTTCAAACTCAAATCCCCCTATCACCACATCGTCGGCGGCGGGTTCTTCTTATCGTTCACGACGATGCCTCTCTGGCTTGCATGGGAGATCTTCCAGGAGGCCAACGGTTTCGCCACGAGCGGAGAAATGATCGCAGATTTTGCAAGACTGAATAAGCGGATAGGCCCTGAAAGTGAAATTGGATGCACCGTCCTCACGGAGCCCTTCTACTTTCCCAAGTCCCGATGGATAGATGTCCATGACCTTTGGGCACCTTCGATCCAGCGTGGCAAGGGCTATTCCAGGAACACTGCCGAGGGCGACTGGATCCTGAACCGTGTATTCGGGGACGTGAAAGTCCAAGAACCTCGTTCGTACGAACTCGACACGACATTCCTCGAATCCGCTCCATTCGGAGGCACTCGACAGGCGTGGGGTATCCAGCGCATCGGACAAAGCGGCTTTCGCACACTCCTGCTCAGTGCGTACGAGCGGCGTTGTGCAATCACTGGTGAAAACACCCTGGACACCCTCGAGGCCGCACATATTCGTCCCTTTGCAGACGAGGAATCCCACGACGTCCGGAACGGCTTGCTCCTTCGCGCCGACTTTCACCGGCTTTATGACCGGGGCCTTGTCAGCGTTACGCCAGACCTTGAAATCCGAGTGAGCCCAAAGATCCATGACCGATACTTCAACGGCAAGGCGTACTACCGTGTCGATGGTCAACCGCTTCAGGTCATACCCAAGGACCCGCGCCATCGACCCGATCCCGAACGCCTTGATTGGCACTTCACAAACCGCTTCCAATCAGCCTGAGTATCGTACCGCCGATACACCACACACGGACGTTCGGGCCATTTACCGTACCTCAGCGTGGTCGACCTCGGAACTAGACCGACGCTGACGCCAGGATCGCACCATGATCGGAAAGGATCCGCACGCGCACCACGCTACCTACCCCGACCGGCAGCGTGGTCGACCACGAGCCCGAGCCACCTGAGATCCAGAAGTGTCCAAGGCGCACCGTCGCACCGTCACGAAGCGAGAGCTCGCAGGTGACCGAGCCTGAATAGCCAAGGTGTGAAGCCGAGACCACCATCCACGGCGGCGTGCCATTTGCAAAGGTGATCGAGCCCAGTTCCTTCGCGTAGGTGCCCACTGCACCGGTCAATTGGGCATGAGTCACCGTCTTCGGCGTCACGGGGGCATCCACCGTTCTTCCGATGCCGATACCTACCAAGAGCGCGCTCGCCACGAGCAGTGCGCTCAGGCCGACCCCGCGGGCATGGGAGCCAGACCTCCGATGACGACGAGGTACAGCGCCAGGGTGCGGTTCCATCCGACGGGACGGCTCACTGGCAATCGCGTCGAGCACCCGAACGTCGAACCCAAGGGGTGGCTCGACAGAAGGCGCGAGCAGCAGGAGCGTATCGCCGATGTCGGCGTAGGTACGAGCCCGAGTGGCGCAGCTCGAGCAGTGCGGCAGGTGCTCGACCACACGAGCACGCTCGTCGCCACTAAGCAGCTCCATGCCGAAGAGTGGGAGCATTCCAAGGATCTCCTCACAGCCTCCACCGTTGCACGAGTCCTCACGCATTGCACTCATCCTCCTCGGCCAACAGCACTCGAAGCTTCTCCATCGCCGTGCGTATCCTCGTCTTGGCCGTCCCAAGTGGGATACCTTCAGCCTCCGCGATCTCTGCGGCAGTACGCCCAAAGATCGCCGCAGCGATCAGCGCACGTCGTTGTTCGAGCGGTAGGCGGCCCATCGCCACCCGCATGGCCTGGATCTGCACTGAGGTAATCGCCTGGGCCTCAGGACCAAGCTCGGCACCGAACGCGACGATGTGGGTGAAGCGTTCGGGGTCCACGGGCTCGCTTCGCCGGACGCGGAGCGCGTCGATCGCGAGGTTGCGTGTAATGGACAGCGCCCAGACACGCACTGATGCCTTTCGAGGATCGAAGATGGCCGCATGCCTCCACACCCTCACCATCGCCTCCTGAGCGATCTCCTCCGCGAGCGAGCGATCCCCTACCATCGAGATCGCAAGACCAAACAGCTGGGGTTGCAAAAGACGTACGAGTCGAAGCGCGGCATCCTTGTCACCAGAGGCCATCGCGGATACAAGGCCCTCCTCGATGGCAGATCCCGGAGCTTCGAACGACGAATGCACAGTACTACCTACGAACGACTCCGCAAAAAGATTGAAAAACCTGTGGGAAATGTCAATCTCCGTCACCCCTTCGAACGTAGAGGGATCTAAACGAACTCGTGCCAGAGCCGTCAGGGATGGTGCGACGACCAAGAAAGGATCCTCCACATGTCCCTTCGCAAGACCATCACCGCCTTGAGCGCCGCGACTGCGGCCTCACTCGCTCTTGCCGCGTGCGGGTCCTCCATGCCCACTGCCGCTGGAGCAAAACAACTCACGGTCAGTCTCGCCAACCGCGCCAACTTGGGTGCGATCTTGGTGGATGGAACAGGACAAACCCTCTACCACTACACGCCGGATCACGCCAACGATCCCACCTGTGTGGGCGGGTGTGCCAAGGTATGGCCACCGCTTACCGTGACAAGCGGGGAGGTCGTCCAGGGCCTCGATCACCTGCAAGGATTCGGCAAGGTAAAGCTCGCGAACGGTACCTATCAGGTCACCTACCGAGGCGTGCCGCTCTATCGCTACTCGGGCGACCACGGTGGTTCGGCGAACGGTCAAGGCATTGGCGGGATATGGTTCGTCGTGCACTCCTCGACGCAGCTCACCGGAGGTTCCAGTTCGAACTCGGGGACCCCGACGACCGCCGCCTCCTCTGGTAGCGCCTACAACTACGGATAATCCCGACTCGCCAGCATTGATCATCCCGCCAAGCTCGTGCCGGGACCTAGTGAACGCCCCGAGCTCCCGGCACGAGGTCAACGACGCCGAGAGGACTCACGAACTGGGACCGCCAGGTAACGAGTCCTCACCGATGCGTCACGGACCATACGGCTCTCAGGTTGGCAAAAACTCTCTGCTCAAATCTTCAGGATTGGCCGAGGCATTCCCCACATGGGCAGCTCACAATCTCCTGCGAATCGGATACCAAGGAGGAATCGTGCCCCCGTATTTTCAGCAGGGTCCCGACCACATCACGACCGCCTTCAACGGTCTCATGTTCGTGATCTTCGTGCTCGGAGGGCTCGGCATCGGCGCGCTCGTGCTCAGCGCAGTCCGCTCGTCGGGTCGCGGCAACCAGCACCACCTCGAGCAGATCCTGAAGGAACGCTACGCCCGTGGCGAGATCAATGAGGACGAACTCGAAGAGAAGCTGACCTTCCTCCGGAGCGACGCACACGCCACGCCGCGCCGGTGGTTGCGCCTCTAAGTGGACCAGCTCAGCGACCACGCGGTCCCCAATCCGCCTCCACCATTAGAGTGGGCGCAGAAACGGAGGACCCATGGCACACGAACACGACCTCGACCAGGTTGCACAGCGGTATCTCGAGGAGTTGCTTGCGCTCGATCCGATCTTCGCTACTTACTACGGCGCGCGCGACTTCGATGATCAACTCACAGACTTCTCCCCCGATGGAGTCACTGCGCGCACCAACGCTCGTCAGGCTCTCGCGAAAGCGACCAGGCATATCGTGGCTAAGAACGACGCCGAAGCGGTCGCCCTCGACTCCATCTCGGACTACCTCTCACTTCATGACGAGCTCGATGCGGCAGAGGTCTTTGCGAGCGACCTGAACGTCATCGAGTCGCCTCTGCAATCCATTCGCTCGATCTTCGATCTGATGCCTCGGGCCACACCTGAGGACTGGGCGCACATTGCCCACCGTATGGAAGCGGTTCCCTCCAGCCTTCAGGGCTACCAAACCTCCCTTGAGTACGGGCGCGCCAAGCAACTCGTCGCGGCAAAGCGACAGGTCAGAGAGGTCGCGAGCCAGTGCGACCACTACGGCGGCAAGGACCAGGAGGGCTTCTTCCAATCGCTCGCTGCGGAAGGTGCCCGCGTCGCACCTGAGCTCGGTGAAGAACTTCTCGCCTCGGCCACTCATGCCTCTGAATCATTCCTCGCGTTCGGCAACTATCTGCGGGAGACCTATCTCCCTTCTGCACAAGAGCAGGACGGCGTGGGTGAGCTGCGTTGGAAGCTCTGGTGTCGCAACTTCAATGGCGAAGCCTTCGACCCAGTTGATGCCTACGCCTATGGATGGGAGGAGCTCCATCGGTTGACGACCGAGATGAATGCCATCGTTCGAGAGCTCGGTCTCGCTGAGGATCTGTCAGGCACCTATCGCGCGCTCGATCTCGACGCCTCTCGCACGATCGTGGGGGTCGACGCATTCCGAGACTGGAACCAGGGGCTGCTCGACGACACCATTCGGGTGCTTGATGGCACCCACTTCGACATTCCCGCCCCCGTCAAGGTGGTCGAAGCGATGATCGCCCCACCGGGTGGCGCGGCAGCCATGTACTACACCGCACCGTCGGAGGACTTCTCCCGACCCGGGAGGACCTGGTACCCGACGCTTGGCAACACCGTGTTCCCGCTGTGGCATGAAATGTCCACCGCCTATCACGAAGGCGCACCCGGACACCACCTCCAACTCGCCTACACCACCTGGCTCGGCGCGAGGTTGAATCCCTTCCAGCGAACTCTGGTGCACTACTCCGGACACGTCGAGGGTTGGGCCTTATACGCCGAGCGCCTCGCCGACGAACTCGGGCTCTTCCCCGATCCCGCGTATCGACTCGGGATGTACGCCTCCCAGGTCTTCCGCACCGTTCGAGTCGTCATCGACATCGGACTGCACCATGGCTTCATCATCCCTGCGGCCGCGCCACTCCATGGGGGTACGCCTTGGACTCCCGAGATCGGAGTCGATTACCTCCAGAGGTTCGGCGGACTCAACGAAGCCTTCGCGCGATCGGAGATCGACCGGTATCTCGGCTGGCCGGCCCAGGCGACGAGCTACAAGCTCGGAGAGCGTGTCTGGCTCGAGGTACGTGACAACGTACGGCGTTCCCAAGGTGCTGCTTTCTCTCTCAAAGGTTTCCATATGGAGGCATTCGGACTCGGTATGGTCTCCCTCTCCCAGCTCCGCAACCACGCCTTTGCGGCCGGGGATCCCACGGCCGATCACAGCTCGTAGATCCGAACGCAGGGATCTCTTCATGCCTCCAGGCACGAATGGCACAGGCTGTATGAGGCGACGGCAGCGGTGAGCGACTGGCGCTCCAGCCACTAACTATGAGCCAATGGCTCCGCGGCGGAAGGGCGAGAGCGCACGATCGATTGCTTGAGAGAACGTGAGGCGAGGTACGCGGATCGCCACAGTATTCGCGGCCTTGTCGTGAAGTGTCTGGTTCCGCCGGTCCCACAGCGGCCACAGATAGTCGAGAACCGCAAGGAGACCCAGCGTGAGCGTCCCGAGGATCCCGGGGATGAGATACCGAAGGAACGCTCGGAGGTACCCCACCCTTGTCACACCATCGACACGCGTGAGCTTGACACCAGCGATCATCATGCCCGGCGTCTGCCCGAAGGAGCCCCCTGCATAGCCCACCGCGTACCAGATCCCCGCGACGGAAAGGACGAATCGCACGAGGGAGCCAAGCGTAAGACTGATGTGCCCCGCAATGTCGGAGACGACGAGCCCTACGATGGCAACAAACAACGTATCGAGGATGAGACCGATCGCACGGGATCCCCAGGATGCATAGACGAGCGGTGGCGCACCATCACCCCAGGCCATCTGGCTTGGATCGACCACGTTGGCACCACATCGCGGACAGTACGTCCCACCAAACGGTACTGTGGCCCCACAGGTCGGACATAGCATGATCGGCACTCCCTCAACATCAGGTCGATGACTTAGTATGCCATAGAAACCTCGCCGATTTCGGAAGGGGTGAATCGATCGCTCCCCGTGCCACCTACCCAGCAGGGACGAAGAGGTTGATCCATCGCTGATCGACCGCACCGATCAGCGTGGCGATGAGCGTGGGGTCGAGGAGCACGAGCAGAAAGACCACGGGGAGCGCAAAGCGGCGGACACGAAGATACCCACTCCACCAGGCGGCAGGAAGGAAGCGCTCGATCACCGCCGAGCCATCGAGAGGTGGGATCGGGATGAGGTTGAACACCATGAGGGCAACGTTCACGAGTCCGAGATCGGCCAGGAACTGCACTAAGAGCGAGGAGCCGACCTGATTTTGGGATGCCAACGGGGACGCCACGAGCGCGGTCTGGATGACCGAACGAAACGCAAAGCCCGCAGCGATGGCGAGCACCAGATTAACGAAGGGACCAACCAGTCCAACGAGGACCGCCTGATTTCGAGGATGACGTAGTCGAGAGATGTCGACGGGAACCGGCTTGGCGTAGCCAAGTGGTGGGATCCCTACCAGGATCATGAGCCCTGGCAGGATAAGCGACCCGAAGAGATCGATGTGCACAAACGGATTGAGCGACAGTCGTCCCGAACGCTTGGCGGTGTCGTCTCCGAAAAGGTTCGCGACGAACCCGTGAGATACCTCATGAAGAATGATGGAGGGGATCAGTGCCACGAAGAACACGATCGAGTTCGCGTTGATGATGCCTCGTGCCGCCGCGATCCCAAGGAGTACGACGGCGATGAGGGCTGCAATCACCCAGTCTCTGCGCATCCCCCTACCGACGCTTCGATGCGCAGTCGATGCAGTAGCGAGCAGTGGGGATCGCCTCAAGTCGGGCCGGTGCAATGGCGCTCCCGCACTCCTCGCAGATCCCATAGGTGTGGTCGCTCAGTTTGGAGAGCGCGACCTGGACATCCTCGAGTGCATCCTCGAGCGATGCAGCCAGCGCATCGACCTCACCCTTCTCAGCGGTGACCTGGGAGGAGTCCGCAAAGTTCGAGTCCCACTCGCCCCCCTCGTACGCGGTGGCGGAGAGTTCGTCGAGTTTGGTCGCAAGTTCAGCAAGCTCACGCTCAAGTGCTTGACGTATCGCGACGGTATCGGGCTGTGGAGCAGACATAGCCCAATGCTACCGACGCCGCTCCCCAAATCCCACTCGGTCCCTCGGATGCGCACTTCGGAAGACCTCAACCAGGTGGTCGATCGTGATCCGTGTGTAGATCTGAGTGGTCGAGAGATCGACGTGGCCAAGGAGCTCTTGGACGACACGGAGATCGGCCCCGCCCTGGATCATGTGGGTCGCACAGGAGTGGCGGAGAACGTGAGGGGTGAGGACCTGGGCGAGCCCGACGGCCGCCCCACGACGCTTGAGTAGATACCACACCCCTTGGCGGGTGAGAGGTGCTCCTCCGCGAGACGCGAACACATATCGCGAACGCCGTGAACGCTCATTCAGGTCGGCGTCACGCATGGTACGAAGCGCGGCAGCAGCATACGCGCTAATCGGTACGACCCGCTCCTTGTCGCCCTTACCCACGACACGTACGAGGCGTTCATCGAGGTCCAGGCGTATCCACTCGAGCGAGCACAGCTCCGAGACCCGAAGTCCTGAACCATAGAGCAACTCGATGATCGCGCGGTCCCGGAGATCGTGCGGGGTGGCGTCCCCGACTCCGTCGATCAGCGCAAGGACCTCCTCCACTGCAAGTGCCTTGGGCAGACGGTCAGGTACGCGCAC
>JBMFXL010000015.1:0-12223 GCA_049964275.1 Acidimicrobiales bacterium
TCGACGAATGAGTCCGAGCACCATGGCGGTGGACGCGACTCCAAGCGCAGCGGTTGGCTCGTCCATGATGACGAGCCTCGACTTCCACAACATGGCTTTGGCAACGGCCACCGCTTGTCGCTGACCACCCGAGAGCGAGCCAACCGGCTGACGTATCGACCTGATGGTCGAGATACGGAGCTCCTCCAGCGTCTCACGCGCCTTGCGCTCCATGGCATCTTCATCGAGGGTCATCCCTCGTCGCTGTTCGCGTCCAAGGAACATGTTCGCGACAATATCCAGATTGTCCGCGAGGGCGAGATCTTGATAGACCGTCTCGATGCCGAGATGATCCGCAGCGCGCGGGCTCTCGATCGTGACTTCCCTACCCTCCCAGAAGAACTTTCCCTCCTCTGGTGGGTGAATTCCTGCGATCGTCTTGATGACGGTCGACTTTCCAGCCCCGTTGTCGCCCACCAGCGCGGTGACCTGACCGGGGTAGATACCCAAATTGATATCAGTGAGTGCTTGCACTGCACCGAACCGCTTGTACACGCCCTCGAGCCGTAAGAGCGGATCGGCCGTCAGCGTGGCAGATCGCGACGCCTCTTCCTGAGCCTCCGACACCGTACCTCCTTCGTTGTTCGCAACCTACCAAAAGTGAAGGACTGCGCGCTTGCGCGCGCAGTCCTTTTTCACGTACTAGGAGGTAATACCAGCTGCCTGGCAGGCGCTTGCATACTGAGACGTACACAGGGCCGATGCACTCACGAACTTGTCCGCGATCACGGTCGAGTTCATGTTCGAAGGCGTCACCCACTCAGGGGTCAAGAGCACCGACGGAACCGCGACGTTTGCAGTCGTATCCTGGGTCGTGCCGTTCACAAGGCTCGACGGAGGATTCACGCCAGCACGCAGATACATGGCAAGAGCTGCCGCGGCCTGCGCCTCAAGGTAGATCGGCTTGTAGACCGTTCCACACTGATAGCCAGCCAAGATGTTCTGCAGTCCGACGAGCGTCGCGTCCTGTCCGGTCAACGGGAAGGTCTTCGGCTCCACGCCCTTCGAGATGAGATACTGGATGATCGGTGCAGTGTTCTCATCATTTGGCGTCACGGCCGCATTGATCTTCGGGTTGGCGGTAAGCGCCTGCTCGAACTCGGTTGCTGCCGTCGGCGGATCCCACGTACCGGCTGGGGTCCCCGCATTGACGAACTGTCCCGAGCTGAAGTACGACGCAAGCACGCCGTTATAGCCCTGGGCGAACAGCGTCGCGTTGTTGTCGGTAGGCGCACCACGCATGACGAGCACGTTCGGCTTGGAGACGTTCCACGCCTTCACACAGCTAAGGAAGCCCTGTCCAATGAGCTTGCCCACCTGAACATTGTTGAAGCTCACGTAGTAGGAACGAGAGCCACCGAGGGTGAGACGGTCGTAGTCGATGACCTTGACTCCATGCGACTTGGCATAGGTCTCGATCTGCGCTCCAACACCTGAGTCGAGCGGATCGACCACGAGCACGCTGGCACCGTTCGAGATGGCGGTCTGTGCGTCGGTAAGCTGTGTGGTATCGCTACCCTGGGCGTTCTCAACGGTGAACTGCGACGAGGTCAGACCCGCCTTCTGGAACGCTTCGGTGAGATACGGAGCATCAAACTCCGTGTAACGAGCCGAGCTGACGGTATCGGGGAGGATGACAGCGACGCTGCCTTTCCCCTTCGCCGCGAGCGGCTTGAGCTTTGCCATCTCACTGAAGCTGTTCGTAAACGAGCTCGTGCTGATGGAAATGTTCGATGTGCTGTTCGTGTTGCCCGATGATGACGATCCCGACGTCGTGGAGCTACTTGCTGCTCCGCTACCACAGGCCGCCAACAGAACACCAGAACCGACCAACATCGCAACCTTGAGCGGTCGACTTCGCATTCTGGATTTCCTCCCCAATGTTTCAATTCACCTGGAGGTCACCGAAAAAACACCACACCCCCTACAAGTACCCGAGAGCGGGCGTGGTGCGATACCGAGAGCCGGCACGACCGATCTCTCGTTCGGAAATTCCCCCAGGAAGTACTCTTCGTAAAGCACCCAACTCGAATCATACAACACCCTGCACTCAAGTTCCTGTCAGGAAGCTGTAATCAAGTTTTTATCTTCAGGAAATCTTGTGCTCACCTATTGACCACCAAGATCCACGCCGCCTACCCCACACGGGTCAGTCGATGAGCCTGTTACGCACCGCGAAAAGCGCGAGTTGCGTGCGATCCCGCAGACCGATCTTCTCCAAGCACCTCGACACGTGGGTCTTCACCGTAGCTTCCGAGACGTACAGCACCTCGGCAATCTCTGCATTCGAGAGACCCTCCGCAACCCGAAAGAGCACCTGACGTTCCTTATCGGTCAACATGTCGAGCTCCGGGGCAATTGGGCCTCTCGAAGGAACCTCGAGCTTCCAGATCTCGATGAGGTCACGCGCAGCGGTAGGAGTGAATGCCGATCCACCCGCGGCCACAGCCCGAACCGAGTCGAGGAGTTGAGCCGCGGACGCGTCCTTGAGAAGGAATCCAACCGCTCCCGCACGGAGCGACTCAATGAGGTTCTCTCGTTCTCCGAAGGTCGTAAGGATGATGACAGGCACTAACGGCGACAGGAGCACCGTCGTTTGTACCCCGTCCACCCGGGGCATTCTGATATCAACCAGAGCGACATCAGGACGGGTCCGCTCATAGAGTGCGATCACCCCCTCCCCACTTGAAGCCTCGCCAACGACAGAGATGTCTGGGGCGGACTCGAGGATCAGGCGAAGTCCATCCCGGAGCATGGCCTGGTCGTCAATGATGAGTACCCGAATCACGTGAGCGTCGGCTCCATGGATTCACTCGTACGAGAGTCCTCGACACCGCTAGGTAGGACGACTTCCACACGAAACCCTGTGTCGGTCGCACTCGCAGAGCAACGTCCTCCGAGCAACGCCGCCCGCTCCCTTATGCCGGAGATACCGAAACCCTCGACATGATCCTCCGCGACACCCCTGCCGTCGTCATCGATGGAGAGTGAAACAGTGTCATCAGAAAATACGAGTTCCATCTTCGCATGGGTCGCACCGGCATGCTTCACGATGTTGGTGACCGCCTCCTGGGCGATGCGATACAGCGCAAGCTCCACCCCTCGAGAGAGTACGCACGGTCGTCCGAGGATCGTAAATGCAGTGCCAACCCCTGCGGTTTCAAGTATCTCCCTGAGCTGGGGGAGGTCGGCGAGTCTCGGTTGAGGCCGAAGGAGATTGCCATCCTTTCGTGCGTTGTCGTCGTCTTGGTGGACGACTCCGACGATCTCTCGGAGCTCACCGAGGGCGGAACGCGCCTCCTGGCCGATTGTTGCAATAATGTCGTCATCTCGCTCCGAACTCGCGCCACCGGTCGACTTGAGCGCCTCGGTTAATACCGAAACGAGCGTGATGTGATGGGCCACGACATCGTGGAGCTCACGGGCGATTCGGAGACGCTCCTCGTCCCGCGCCGACCGAGCCACGAGCGCACTCTCTCGCTCGATCATCTTCGCGCGCTGCCCAAGAGCCCGCACGTAATTCGAGCGCACCGAGGAGTACATGGCGAAGCCGAACGCCCCAGAGACCAACAACACGCTCCCCACTCCTGTTGCGATAAGTGACACACCGCCTTCATGGTGGAGAAGCATTCCTTCGAGGAAGGCAGCGACGAGCCCAACTGAGGCAATGATGCCAAAACGAAGCGGCCGCCTAGCGTGCGACACCGTCGAGTAGAGAGCAAATACGGCTGGGAGCGGATTCGAACCCGCGACGAAGAGGAGCGACGAGACGACGGTCATCACGAGCGCTGGTCGCCGCCTGCGAAGTGCGACGATCGGGTACCCCACGACCACCACAAGCGCGGCAACGACACCCCAATGGTTGCCATGCCGCACCGAGAGGACGGCGACGGGTATCGCGCTCAGCCATCCGACGAATACCATCGCAGAGGTCGTAAGCCACGTCGGCGGGCGAAGCGGCAGTTGGAACTCTCGATCATCATCGCGCTCGTCATGTTCAAGCGTTCGGAGTTCAATTCGTCGCACGCCATTCCCTCCATCACCATGGTGTGCGGCACGCTCCGCACACCACCGTTCCGAACTGTAGCGTAACGCCTACGCCTCGAGGCGAGAGGTCCGCCAATTCCCAAGTGCATAGGCGACGAGTGCCCATGCCACGATCGTCACGATCGCCATGCCAAGAGAGGGATGGAGGGTATTGAAGGGCCCTCCCTGCGCACCACCGCCAATCTGTGGTGCGAGCCTCCCTGATGCGACGGAGAAGAACGCCTCACGAACGTTGCCAAGAAAGGTCACCGCGGTCAGGAGTCCCTCCGCGATGATGATCCATCCGATCGCCACGGCGATGGCAGGACCACGACTTCCGAAGAGCGTCGCAATACCCAAGGTGACGAGCACGAACGACAAGGACACGCCAACGACGTAGCCAAGTCCCTGGAAGATCTGTGCAGCATTGGGATCAGGGAGCCCATTCGAGAACACGAACGTTGCGAGAATCCCGACCGCATAGGCGATGACGATGAGTGGGACCCACACCACTGTGGCACCTACGTTCCTCAGCAAGTAAATCAACCAGCGGGGCCGTCCCGTGACGAACATGTCCCTGATCACGCCTGCCTCAACATCTTGAGCCCCGGCTGTCGCACCCAAGATGGCGGCCGGAATCAGTCCGATACGACCCATGATGTCGACGATGCGACGAAATCCTGGGTCGCCTCCCACCGTCGGGTATTTGGCGGGCTGCGCAAGGTGGAAGATCTCCGTGATTGCATACACCAGCACCACTGCCCCAATGGTGGTCAAGATGAGTAACGTCATCACGCCCCTCCGGGCAGTGATCTTTCGAGCCTCGCTCGCGATCATTCGTCCAAACACTTCATCGCCCCTTTTCCATGGTGAGTATCACTACGTTGTGGAGAACGGTCATCATTCGGTTGCCTCTCCCCCAGTGCCAGTCATCTCGAAGAATCGCTCCTCCAGCGTGACTGCGTTGACATTGAGCTGGTAGAGATCGAAGCCACTCGTCACGAGCTCACGAGCAATCTGGGCAGCAACGGCGTCCGCGCCCTGTGCACCATCAGCCTCTCCTAGGTCGACACGGATGCCTCCCCGGTCTCGAGTGACACTGCGAAACCCGTCCAGTCCCACCAACATGGAGAGCGCACGATCGTCATCGGAGGTTCGCAACGAGATGGAGCGCGCGCGCCCTTCGAGGATGGACTCGAGCGAACCCGCGGCAAGCACGTGACCGAAGGAAAGAATCGCCACGTCATCACAGGTTCGCTCAATCTCATCGAGGAGGTGCGACGAGATGAGGACCGTCTTACCCTCAGCGACCAGTTCGCGGATCAAAGAGCGAATCTCTGCGATGCCCGGAGGATCGAGTCCATTCATAGGTTCGTCCAGGATGATCAGCTTCGGGTCTGTCAGCAAACAGCGCGCAATCCCAAGTCGTTGCCGCATGCCCAGGGAGTAGCCGCCGACGCGCTCATCCTCCCGGCCCCCGAGACCCACCCTCACGAGTGAATCGGAGATTGCGCTCCACGCCTGCTCCGAACGGAGCGACGCAACGACTTCGAGATTCTCCCTGCCGGTGAGGTGAGGATGGAACTTCGGCTCCTCCACGATTGCACCTACGTCGGCGAGCGCTGCCTCAAGTTCATGAGTCACGTCGTGACCGAGCACGCGCGCAGATCCGCCCGAGGGACGCAAGAGCCCGACGATCATGCGGATCAAGGTGGTCTTCCCTGCGCCGTTGGGACCAAGAAGACCGAATGCGACGCCTTGAGGAATCGTCAGGTTGACGGAGTCGACCGCCGTCCTCGTACCAAACCTGCGCGTGAGTCCATTGAGTTCGATGGCGGGAACGCCGCTCAAAGTTTGCTCGTCTCGTTGAGTCATGTCCACAAGGTAGAGTCCCCTCCACCAAGACCGCCTACACCGTAGGTTGCGTGGTCCTCATCCTTAAGAATGATTTCCCGCTTCCCTCCTCGCTCTAGCGGTGCGCCATATGAGCAAGTGCCACATTCAGCGAGAGCACGTCGACGTAGCTTGCGCCGAAGATTCCGAACTCGGGTCCTACGGTCTTTTCAGTGATCAACCTACGGAGCGCGGTCGGTGCGATTCCTCGGGCTCTTGCGATCATGGTCACCTGAGCGAGGGCGTCCGCCGGAGTGATATCGGGGTCGATCCCCGATCCCGATGAAGTCACCAGGTCGTTGGTTGGCGAGATACCAAGCCGACGGAGCGCAGCAATGTTCCTCGCAGTTTGGGTCGCAAGCGCCTTAGAATGTGGACCGAAGTTCGAGCCACCGCTGGTCAAAGGATTGTCGGCATCGGGCCGCCCATGGAACCACTCTGGGCCGTTCCATCTCTGACCGATGAGGGTCGAACCGTCGACCGTGAGGGAGCCATTCGCCTCTTGAGAAAAGAACGTCTGACCGATGAGGGTCTCAATCGCTGGATAGGCGAGGCCGCAGATCACAAAGAACACTGCGAACGCGATGACCGATCGTCGAAGCAGAACCAGCATTAGTGCACCCCTAACACAGTCAGGAGGAGATCGATGAGCTTGATGCCGATGAATGGCACCACAAGACCGCCGACCCCGTAGATAAGAACGTTTCGGCGAAGGATCTGAGTCGCTGATGCCGCCTGGAATCGAACGCCTCTGAGCGCCAAGGGCACCAGCGCGACGATAATAATTGCATTGAATATGACCGCGGAGAGCACTGCGGAGGTCGGCGATGAAAGATGCATCACGTTGAGCGTGTTGAGCCACGGATAGGCACCCGCGAAGAGCGCAGGAAGGATAGCAAAGTACTTCGCGACGTCGTTGGCGATTGAGAAGGTGGTAAGTGCCCCTCGGGTGATAAGAAGTTGCTTTCCAATCTCGACGATATCGATGAGCTTGGTCGGATTCGAGTCCAGATCGACCATATTCCCCGCCTCCTTCGCAGCGGTGGTCCCGGAGTTCATCGCAACACCTACGTCCGCCTGAGCCAAGGCCGGCGCATCATTAGTACCATCGCCGGTCATTGCGACAAGCTTGCCTCCCTCTTGCTCCGCGCGGATCAGCGCCAGCTTGTTCTCCGGTGTCGCCTCGGCGAGGAAATCGTCGACGCCCGCCTCCGCCGCTATCGCAGCAGCAGTCAGGGGGTTGTCGCCGGTGATCATGACCGTTCGGATTCCCATGGAGCGGAGCTGAGAGAATCGCTCGGCCATCCCCTCCTTCACCACATCTTTGAGCTCGATGACCCCGAGCACGTGGTCGTTCACCGCCACCGCGAGGGGTGTCGAGCCCTCCTTCGCGATTCGCTCCGAGAGCGCGTCAAGATCTGCGGGTACGGTTCCACCTTGGGACTTCACCCATTTCTTGATAGCCTCGGTCGCGCCTTTGCGTATCGTCTCCCCTGGTAGATCGACGCCTGACATCCTGGTCTCCGCACTAAAGGGCACGAAGGTCACCTCGGTGCCGAATTCGTGACCCCTGAGGTCGAAGTGGGTCTTCGCTAGCTTGACGATGGAACGACCCTCTGGGGTTTCGTCGGAGATCGAGGCAAGCTGAGAGGCACGAGCCACATCGAACTCAGTGACGCTGCCGAGCTGATGAAACTTCGAGGCCATTCGATTACCGAGGGTGATCGTGCCGGTCTTGTCCAACAACAAGGTCTGTACATCTCCAGCCGCCTCAACGGCCCGCCCCGACATCGCGAGCACATTGCGCTGCACGAGCCGGTCCATACCCGCAATTCCAATCGCACTCAGCAGTGCGCCGATCGTCGTAGGAATCAGACACACGAGCAACGCAATGAGGGTCACGACCGGAAAGACCACATGGGCGTATCTGCCGAAGGGAGCCAGCGCCACCACAACCGGCACGAACACGAGTGTCAACGATGCGAGCAGAATGTTCAACGCGATCTCGTTTGGGGTCTTCTTGCGGCTTGCCCCTTCCACCAGCGAGATCATCCGATCGAGGAAGGTTGCACCTGGTTCCGCCGTGATGCGTACGACAATACGATCCGACAGCACCTTCGTGCCCCCAGTGACCGCTGAACGATCACCTCCTGATTCACGAATCACCGGCGCAGACTCACCCGTGATCGCCGATTCATCCACCGATGCAATCCCCTCGATGATCTCACCATCAGACGGAATCACGTCACCAGCTTCGCACAAGACGACGTTACCCTTGACGAGCGCGCTCGCGGGGACCTCAGACTCAGTGCCGTCCCCCCCGAGGAGACGAGCGACCGTTTCGGTGCGCATCTTGCGAAGCGAGTCCGCTTGGGCCTTGCCCCGTCCTTCGGCCATAGCTTCCGCGAAGTTCGCGAAGATTATTGTCAACAACAGCCACACGGTCACTGTGACCGAGAACAGGCTCGGGGTGCGTATCGACTCCACCAGCGTAACGATCGTGCCGATGAGAACCACGAACATCACGGGATTGCGAACCTGCACCCGAGGGTCAAGCTTCTTCACCGAGTCCCAGAGCGCTCCTAGCACAATTTTTCTCTCAAAGAGAGGTCGGGACTGAGTGAGCCGCTGACCTGAGGTCGAGCTTCGTTCGATCATCGACGCGGTCATCAGAACAACCTCCCATGGCTCAATGCCTCAGCCAACGATCCCAGCGAGAGCGCCGGGAGAAAAGTAAGCCCACCGACGACGATGATGACTCCGAGTACCAGGCTCGCGAACAACACGGTGTCCGAGCGAAGTGTCCCCACCGTGATTGGGACCTGACCCTGGGCCGCGAAGAGTCCCCCGAGACAGAGCACAGGAATGATGATCGCAAAACGACCGAGCGCCATCGCGATCGCTCCGGCGATGTTGTAGAACGGCGTATTACCGTTCAGACCTGCGAAGGCAGAGCCATTGTTGTTTCCTTGGGACACGAACGCATAGAGGATCTCGGAAAAGCCATGAGGCCCGTGGTTGAGGACCTGACCGGTCCCTTGATGGATCGCGGTGGCAACTCCCGTGAAAATCAGCACTGTCAAGGGCATCACGAGTACGCCGAATGCCGCGACCTTCATCTCACGTGCCTGAATCTTCTTGCCAAGATACTCTGGAGTTCTCCCTACCATCAGTCCAGCAAGGAACACCGCCACGATGGCGAAGAGCAGGTAGGTGTAGATGCCTGAACCCACTCCACCAGGAGACACTTCACCAAGCATCATCCCCACGAGCGCCATCATCGACCCGACCGGCGTGTAGGAATCAATGGCGGAGTTCACCGAACCCGTGGAAGTTTGGGTCGAAGTGATGTCATACAGCGCTGAGTTCGCCGCACCGAATCGAACTTCCTTACCCACCATATTGCCCCCTACTTGATGGGTGAGGCCGCCCGCATGCACTGCAGCATTTGCACCGAGCTCCGCATGAACTCCGATCGCCGCACTGAGTACGAAAATGGAAGCCATCACGCCGAGGACGAAGGCACCTTCTCGGATTCTCCCGACCATCTCCCCAAAGACCCTGGTAAGGGCAACTGGCACGCTCAGTATCAAGATGATCGACAAAAAGTTCGTCAGTCCCGTCGGGTTCTCGAAAGGATGTGCACCGTTTGCGTTGAAGTAACCTCCCCCATTGGTGCCAAGCTGCTTGATTGCTTCCATCGAAGCCACCGGACCCCTCGCAATCACTTGGGCGAATCCGTTCAGTGGATCGGTCACAGAGATATCGGCACCGAAGGTCTGCACCGCACCTTGGGCCATGAAGACGACGGCCGCGATCACGCTGATCGGCAGGAAGATATAGAGCACACCGCGCACGAGATCCACCCAGAAGTTTCCAATCGTGGATGCATGGCGGCGCGAGATACCCCGAATGAGCGCGATGGCGACCGCAACTCCAACCGAAGCCGATACAAACATCTGAAGTCCCAGCACTGCCATCTGTGAGAGATAGCTCATGGTGGTTTCCCCCGCATAGTTCTGCCAGTTCGTATTTGTCACGAACGAGACCGCGGTGTTGAGTGCGAGGGACGGGGGCACCCCTGGCTCGTGGTTCGGGTTGAGGGCAAGGTGACCCTGCAGTCGAAGGAGTACATAGGTGAATGCGACACAGACGCCCGAAAAGACTACGAGTGAGATCGCGTACCGGTTCCAACGCTGCTCCTGATCGGGATCGACCCCAAGGAGGCGATAGATCACACGCTCGACGCGACGTGCATAGGTGATCTGGCCCTCGTAGACCAGGGTCATATAGTGCCCGAGGTATCGCCAGGCGATGCTAAGGACGATAATTCCGACGACGACGGTACCCGCGAACGCCATCAAAATCTCTCCGGTATAAAGAGGGCACACATGAGATAGCCCATGACTCCCACCGCTACAACCAGGAGGATCGCATCAAAGAGACTCATACGTGCTCCATCCCTTTGACGAGACCCATAAGAAGCGCCGTGACGACGACAATTCCAACAAGTACCGCGATATCTGCCATGAGATCAACCGTACGAACGGTCACATCAACAAGGGATCAACTTTTCTCGCTCCGACATCAATGGAGTATCAACGAAAACAAGTGCCCGATACGTATCTAGACGATGAGTTGATAGCCGACTCCTGGACTGGTTCGAAGCACTTCGCCGTCGGGATCGTCGAGCTTCTTGCGAAGCCGATTGGCATAGACGCGAAGATAGTGGAGTTCGGTTGCATACCCCGGTCCCCAGACCTCGCGAAGGATCATCTGATGAGTGCAGACCCTTCCTGCATTTCGTGCAAGAAACGCCAGCAGTTCGAACTCCTTGTGGCTGAGTTCGACCTCCATGTCATCGACTCTCACCCGACGCGCGGGTAGGTCGATCTCGATACGATGCGTGGTGATGCGCTCAATAGTCGTCGGTGCTCCTTGGACGCTCCGGTGACGCAGTGCAACCCGCAACCGAGCCTCGAGTTCCCGCATGGAGAATGGCTTGGTGAGATAGTCGTCTGCACCGTCGTCGAGCGCTTTGATCTTCATCTCTTCGTCACCTGCGGCAGAGAGCACGAGAATCGCGCATGCCGTAAAGCTCCGGAGCTCCCGTACTACGGTCAGTCCGGAGCGGTCGGGAAGTCCGAGATCTAAGATCACCACCTCGGGCTGCTCGAGTGCGACCAGCTCCACCCCGATCCTCGCCGCCCCGGCCGTGACTACGGTATGACCTCGGGCACGCAGCGCGATCTGAAGCGCACGAACGAGTGAATCGTCGTCGTCGATGATGGCAATCTTCGCCATATCAGCCATCGACCATCATCTCATTCGCCGTCGGGAGTTCAATCAAGAACACGCTCCCCCCATCAACCGCGTCTCGAAATCGTATGACCCCTCCATTCAGCTCGACGAAGGACTGCGCAATCCAAAGCCCAAGTCCCGCACCTGGACTTCCCGCCCCCTTTTCGAAGCGGCCGAATATCCGACCCTTGAGCGAAGGATCAACACCGGGCCCGCGATCGCGAACCCCGATCTCCACCCGGGATTCGGCCGAAGTCGCACTGACGTCCACCCCTGTCGACGGTTCGCAGTAACGCAAACCGTTTTCGATCAAGTTCGCGAGCGCCTGTGCGACGAGCACGTGATCGACCGCTACCGACGGTATCGACTCATCGAAGGAGACGTGCACCAATGCACGCTCAGCTTCGCCAAAGGCCCCAAGTGCCTCGTCGATGAGTTCTCGGGTGTCCACATTGGCAATACGAGGGGCCAGCATGTTGGCCTCGATACGCGAGGAGTCGAGAAGGTTCTCCACGAGACGAGCCAGGCGCAACGACTGTCGCTCGATGGTCGCAAGTAACTCCTCACGCTGATCGGATGTGAGTTCATCTTTGAGCTCTGCCAAGGTGCTCGCAGAGGTGGTCAACGACGCAAGCGGGGTGCGCAGATCGTGGGAGACCGAGCCGAGCAGCGCCCTCCTCCAGCGGTCTCGCTCCTCGAGTTCACTGTTTCGCATAGCTTCGAGGCGTAAGGAGTGCTTTTGCAGGAGCGCCGCGAGCGCATTAGCAAAGCTTCGCATCAGGTCATCTCGATAGGGAAGCGCATCGTCGCCCTTGAGCACCAAGCCCCCAACGACGTCGGCACCTGCAATGAGCGGCACGAGTCGCCAGTATGTCTTCGAACGGTGCTCGCTTTTGACGACCGTGCCGATTCCCCCACCCGGAGGCACGAGGGCCGCGAGCTCATTGGGAAGTATGGCGTCCCC
>JBMFXL010000016.1:0-12113 GCA_049964275.1 Acidimicrobiales bacterium
ATCCAACGTTTCTCCCGATGGAGCACCATTGCACCCGCACATCACCCAACATTCGCTCGGTTGACTCGGGGACCGACGAGGCGTTATCTACGACGACAATTTCTTCGACACCGTCGGCGGTCAAACTCTCTACGCAGAGTCGAAGCTCATCACCCGATCGATAGGCAACCACGGCGGCGCCAACCTCGGTCACCCGGCTTCGTCCTTCACCAAGTAGGTCACGAGTGCCTCGAGCGAGGAGCGCCAATCCGGCATGGGTGCGAATCCTGCGAGGCGCAGCGCCATGTTGTCGAGGACAGAGTTCCTCGGTCGAGGAGCACGTCGTTCGCCAGGCAGGGCGCTCGTGGGAATGGGAAGCACTCGTGCGGGGTCTTGGCCCGAGAATTCGAGCACCGCCCTCGCAAACTCGAACCAAGTTGCGGTCCCTGAGTTGGTCACGTGGAAACACCCTGACGTGCGCGCCATCACGAGTTCGAATGATTTCGCGACAAGGTCTTCCGCGATGGTCGGGGAGCCCAACTGATCGTCGACGAAGCGCAGGGTCTCGTGCACTTTGCTCAGTCGCAAGACGGTCTTTGCCATATTCTCACCAAAACGTCCGACTACCCATGCGGTGCGAATGCAAAGGTCCGACCGCCGAAGCTCTCGTTCTCCCGCATTTTTCGAGCGTCCATACACGCTCTTTGGGTTGGTCACATCCCACTCAACGTACGGAGATGATGACTCTCCATCAAAGACGTAGTCAGTCGAATAGTGCACGATCTGGCCACCAAAGAGCGATGCCGCCTGCACGAGGTGACGAACGGCAAGCGCATTGACGGCATATGCTCGGTCGATCTCATCTTCACACCGATCTACGGCGGTCATTGCAGCAGCGTTGACGATGACGTCCGGACGGACCGACTCGACCGCCGCCATGACGGCATCCCGATTCGTCACATCAAGGTCCGAGGCAGTGAAGAATGCCGAGTCAATCAAAGACGCATGGCGCTCGAAAAGGGATTCGTATTCGCGCCCGACCTGTCCACCTGCTCCCGTGATCATCCAGCGCAACACGCCTACAGACCCTTCCACGAACCGCCTTCAACAACCGGCGCACGATCTTTGAGCGGTTCCCACCAGTCACGATGGGTCGCATACCATTCAATAGTCTCAGCAACACCCTCGGCGAACCCGATCGTAGGCTCCCAACCGAGTTCGCGACGGATCTTTGTGGAGTCGAGTAGGTATCGGCGGTCATGGGACGGTCGATCCGGAACGATCATTCGAAGCGAGGAAGGCTTATCAAGTGTCGCCAGGACGATGTCCGCAATATCGCCTATGGACTTCTCAACTCCGGTGCCGACATGATAAGTCTCACCATCCCGCCCTTGGTGAATCACCATATCGATCGCCCGGCAGTGATCAATCGCATGTATCCACTCGCGCTTGTTGTCAACCGAAGCGTACATCGGCAGGGGTTTGTCATCGAGGGCATTGGTCGTAAAAAGTGGGATCACCTTCTCGGGGAACTGGTACGGACCGAAGTTATTGGCACAGTTCGTGATCGAGATCGGCACGCCGTAGGTGAGGTGGTAGGCACGGACGACATGGTCACCTCCGGCCTTTGCCGCGTTATACGGGGTTCGAGGATTATACGGCGAGGTCTCGGTGAACGCCAGGTCGGCATCGAGGTCGAGATCACCATAGACTTCGCAGGTCGACACATGGTGGAGTCGGGCAAGTCCAACTTGTCTTGCCGCCTCCATGAGACCTTGGGTTCCCATTACGTTGGTACGGAAGAACCGAGTCGGGTCAAGGATTGCCAATGAGTTATGCGACTCAGCAGCGAAGTTGACGATGACATCGATCTTCTCATGGCGCATCACCTCGGCGACAAGGTCGGTATTTCCAATATCCCCTTTGACGAAACCAACCTTAGGTTCGAGGTCGGCGATCGACTCCCTACACCCCGCATAGGTCATCGCATCAAAGACGACGACACGATCCTCAGGATGGAACTCGCTCCAGTACCTGGCGAAATTTGATCCGATAAAGCCGGCACCACCGGTCACAAGTAGATTCACTGGACTCCTTTGATGGCAGGTCTCGTCGGCGCATCCTACCCGTTCATCGCCTCATGCTCGATGATCGCTACGACTAGATCATTTCGATCACCGAGTGGTCTCCCACCACTAATCGAGAGGCCGCCGGTCGACTCGTTCGGTGACTCAACTTCACGCCCTTACCAAGAATGGAACCCTCCAAGCGAGGAATCTCAGATACCCGAGAGTCATTAAGCACAATCGAGTATTCCACCTCTGACGCGTGAATCTCGCAGCGATCCCCGATCGACGTGTAGGGGCCTATGAAGCTCTCGGAAATGCGAGAGTCGGCCCCGATGATCGCCGGCCCTCGGATGACCGATCGCTCAATGATCGCACCTGGCGCAATCACGACATTTCCTTCGACCCTCGAGTCGACGTCCACTTCTCCGTGGATGGCGCGCACAATTCCCTCGAGCGCCAGACGGTTCCCGTCGAGCAACGCTTCGGGTTCGCCAAGGTCCTTCCAGTACCCCTCGACCACCGATGACTTGACGGTCGCACCGCTCTGCAACAACCAATCAATGGCGTCGGTGATCTCCAATTCTCCACGAGCGGAAGGCTTGATCGCAGCGACCGCTTCATGAATGGTCTTATCAAAGAGGTAAACGCCCACGAGCGCAAGGTCAGAGGGCGGTTGCTTCGGCTTCTCCACAAGCCTCACGACCGTGCCAGTGTCATCGAGGACCGCAACTCCAAATCGCTGGGGGTCGGGAACCTTCGCGAGAAGGATCTGGGCAGCCTCGCTCCGGTCCCGGGCGGAGAATCCTCTGATGAAGTCGTCGACACCACTCAAGATGAAGTTGTCGCCGAGGTACATGACGAAGTCCTCATCACCAAGAAAATCTCGTGCGATGAGCACGCAGTGGGCAAGTCCAAGCGGTGCGTTCTGAGGGAGATAGGTCACGCGCAAACCAAACTGCGATCCGTCTCCAAGCGCTTCCATCACCTCAGCAGCGGTATCACCGACGATGACCCCAACCTCAGTCACACCCGCTGCCGCGATCGACTCGAGTCCGTAGAACAAGATTGGCTTGTTCGCGATCGGTACTAGTTGCTTCGCCGACGTGTAAGTGATCGGGCGGAGTCGGCTGCCCGTTCCACCAGAGAGCACGAGACCCTTCACTTTGCCTCCCTCACCGAGTCCGCCCTAGCTTAACCCACAGGAGGGGTCGCGACCTGCAAAGTTCCGCCGAACGAATGTACATCAGGAGCCGTGAAAATCATTATCAAATTGTTAGCGCGATGTGACCATTTCGACCCGGCCGGACAATTGGAGAGGAGCTCCTTAGAGCCATTACTATCGTACTTTGCACACGTAGGGACATAGTGCGCTCGCCTGAGGGTCAAAGTATGAGGGGTTCCCTTGGTGAGACGAAAGGGATTCGGATGAAGGTTATGGTGCTCGGTGGGGATGGATTCTGCGGTTGGCCCACCGCACTGCATCTCTCGGCGCGCGGGAACGATGTCATGATTGTCGACAACCTGAGCCGTCGCCATATCGACCAGCTTCTCGAGGTTGAGTCGCTCACTCCAATTCACCCTATGGGCGTACGACTCGACACATGGAAGCGGATCACTGGGAACACCATCGAGTTCACCCTTCTCGACCTTGCGAACGACTACGACCGTCTCGTCCAACTACTTCTCGACTATCGGCCAGACGCCATCGTTCATTTCGCGGAGCAGAGGGCCGCGCCATACTCGATGAAAACTCCCTCGACGAAGCGATACACCGTCGATAACAATGTACGAGGGACCAACAATCTGCTTTGCGCGCTGGTGGAGTCGGGTGTTGATGCCCACGTTGCACATCTTGGAACCATGGGCGTCTACGGGTACGGCTGGTCCGGGTCTGCGCCGATCCCCGAGGGCTACCTGCACGTGAAGGTCCAAACTCCCGAAGGTGAGATCGATCGCGAAATTCTTCATCCGGCCAACCCCGGTTCGGTTTACCACATGACGAAGACTCTCGACCAACTCATGTTTGCGTTCTACGCGAAGAATGACGGAATCCGGGTGACCGACCTCCATCAGGGAATTGTGTGGGGAACGCAAACCCCAGAGACCGTTCTCGACGAACGCCTCATCAATCGATTCGACTATGACGGTGACTACGGAACGGTTCTCAATCGCTTCCTCATGCAGGCAGCGGTGGGACACCCGCTGACCGTGCACGGGTCGGGGGGCCAAACGAGGGCGTTCATTCACATTCGTGATACGGTTCGCTGCATCGAGATCGCACTGGCAAACCCGCCTGCAAGAGGTGATAAGCCCGCGATCTTCAACCAAGTCACCGAGACCTTCCGAGTTCGCGACCTCGCCAAGCTGGTCGCCGATGTCACCGGTACCGAGATCTCCTACCTCGCGAACCCACGAATTGAAGCTGACGAAAACGATCTCATCGTGGACAATCACCAGTTCCTCCAGCTTGGACTTGAGCCGACCACCCTGTCACAGGGTCTGCTCGAAGAGGTACGAGAAATCGCGCTCAAGTATGTGGATCGCGTCGACCAAACGAAGATCATCGCTCGATCGCAGTGGCGTTCATCGGCTGAACCCGTCGACTAGTCACTTTTGAGCGTCGGTGCCGGGCGTGGACGACTTCATGGTCTCAGGACACCCGGCAGTCGACCCTGGCTGAGGAAGAAGCATCAATTACATCGTCGGAGAAGTTGCGATTCTCGTGCGACCCTCCGACGCCGGTCATCACGAAGCGGATTTTCCGCAGCACTCGGGTATTCCATCCCAAAGAGCCACCGTGTCATCGAACACCGACTCCCCATCCTCATGCCTTCCACCGGCATAAAATCGTACGAGGCCTCTAGCCCTCCATGACAGCGTCGGTCACTGGCCTCGCGTGCACAACGTCTCCGGTTCGAACGATCTCCACTCCCTGCTTCGTTTCGACTTTCAGTGCCCCATCTCCATCGATGTCGATTGCACGACCGACCACCTCACCCGCGCGCAGTTCAATACGAACATCACGCCCCAACGTGGAGCATCGGGATCGATATTGGTCCAAAAACCGCTCCCTCTCATGCGCACCGCGAGAGAGCGCTCGGATGTTCGCGAAGAGTCGTGGCAGATAGCGCTGCAGGATAATCGACCGCTCGTCACCCGTCGCGGACCCAAGATCGACCAACGACACAGCGGGACGCCCTAACCGGTCGAGGTCCGCGGCGGACCAGGATACATTGATGCCACTTCCACAGACTGCCATTCTGCCGGCGCCGAACGACGACATCTCCACGAGAATGCCGCCGAGTTTCCTCTCGCCCATCATGAGATCGTTCGGCCATTTCAATGTCACCTCGTCCGAAGCGAACGGCTCAAGGGCCTCAAGCATCGAGACTCCGACCACGAGACTCCCCAAGGAGAGAAACTCTCCTAGAGGTTCGAGATCCACGAGTACCGAGGCAAGCAACGAAGCGCCACGGGGAGCTTGCCAACTTCGATCCAAACGCCCACGACCCGCACTTTGGTAGTCAGCCACAACCACCAGACCCTCACGAGCACCGAGCGGGATCTGGTCTAGGATGTAGCGATTGGTTGAGTGGATCTCCGAGCTGTGAACGAGGCGAATCTTCACGTCCAGGTCAGTGATGCTTCGTAGATTGATACTCACGCCCAAGAGATTACAGGTGCGGAAGGTGCGGGTTGTTTAAGAAGATTTTGATTGCGAATCGTGGTGAGATCGCGGTACGAGTCATCCGGACGGCTCGGGAACTTGGAATCAAGACCGTAGCGGTCTACTCCGAATTGGATCGAAATGCGCTCCACGTCCGCTATGCGGACGAAGCGTACGCACTCGGGGGTCAGACTGCCGCCGAAAGCTACCTCAACACAGGGAAAATGCTCGAAATACTCGAGCGGTCAGGCGCCGACGCACTCCATCCGGGTTACGGCTTCTTCTCCGAGAACACCCAGTTTGCCCGTGCGATTACCGATGCCGGCGTGACGTTCATTGGCCCCCCACCTGAGGCCATCGAGATCATGGGCGACAAGATCAGCTCACGAATCGCGGCGGAGAAGGCGGGAGTGTCTGGGGTACCTGGAGATTCGACCGTCCTCACAGATGCGGCTCAGGTCGTGGCATTCGGTGAAGCCCACGGCTGGCCGGTAGCTATCAAGGCCGCGTATGGTGGCGGCGGCCGAGGAATGCGTGTCGTTAACGCGAAGGAAGAAGCAGCCGAAGCACTCGAGTCGGCACAACGCGAAGCCGAAAAGGCCTTCGGACGGTCGGAATGCTACGTAGAGCGATACCTAGGTTGGCCCCGACACATCGAAATGCAGATCTTCGCTGATGCCCATGGCAACGCAATATGGCTTGGTGAGCGCGACTGCTCGAGTCAACGGAGGCATCAAAAACTCATCGAAGAGTCCCCCGCTCCCGACTTCCCCGAATCGGTGCGACAGGCAATGGGAGAAGCCGCCGTCCGGGTCGCCAAGGCCTGCAACTACGTCAATGCGGGAACAGTGGAGTTCCTCTATCAAGATGGAGAGTTCTACTTCCTCGAGATGAACACTCGCCTTCAGGTCGAGCATCCCGTTACCGAGTTGGTTACCGGACTTGACCTGGTTGAGTGGCAGATCCGCACGGCGCGGGGAGAGATGCTCCCGCTCACACAGGAGCAAATCGAGCATCGTGGCTCCGCCATTGAAGTTCGCGTCAATGCAGAGGATCCGACCGCCGGACGTTTCTTGCCATCTCCAGGCAAGATCACCAGGTTCGACCGACCTGACGGTCCCGGAATTCGCGTTGATGCCGGGTATGAAGCGGGTGATACCGTTTCGCAGTTCTATGACAATCTCATCGCCAAGATCGTCGTCTGGGGCGAGGATAGAGATCGAGCAATCGCGCGAATGAGGCGTGCGCTTGCCGAAACGGTCGTCGAAGGTGTTCGCACGACCATCCCGGCCGATCTCGCAATCTTGGAACACCCAGACTTCGTCAATGCAGTGCACTCGACACGTTGGGTGGAGGAGCGTGCGGGACTTGATCAACTGACAGTAGAGTCACCAGTCGCTGCCTTCGAGGAAGACGCGTCAACAGTTCCTACCAACGTCGTAGCGGAGGTGGGAGGGAAACGGGTCGACGTCACGCTCTACCTACCCATGGACCTCAATGTTGGCACCGTTGCTCAGGATCGGGCAACAGGACGTCCAAAACGAAGTGGATCAGGTGGCAAGCGCACAACTTCAGGAGCGACCGGATCAGGCAACGTCATCGTCCCGATGCAGGGAACGGTGGTCAAGGTCGTCGCGGAAGTGGGATCCGAAGTTGCCGTGGGTGACGCAGTCATCGTGCTTGAGGCCATGAAAATGGAGAACTCGATACTTGCGGAGAAGGCAGGCATCGTGAAGGAAATCCGCGTGAAGGCCGGCGACGCAGTGGGAACCGGGGATACCGTCGCGGTTATCGAGTAATCGGAACCGGCACGGACTGAGAGGAAAAAGTTGAGCCAGCACTCCGCCCTAAGTGATCGCATCACCCAAGAGGCCGATCGCCATTATGCTCGCGCCGAGGCTGCGAGTCACGCGATCCACGGGCGTCCTGAACTTGCGTTCGAAGAACGATTTGCGAGCGACCTCCTCCGAAAAGAACTTTCCGGACTGGGCTTCGAAGTCAAGGCCTCTCAGGCAGCGCTCGACACGGCTTTTGTCGCAACGGCCGGCTCAGGAGACCTAGAAATTGCCATCTGCGCTGAATACGATGCCCTTCCCGGCGTTGGGCATGCATGCGGGCATAACATCATTGCATCGGCGGCGCTCCTCGCTGCAGCATCGATCAAACCATTGCTCGACGATCTCGGAGTTCAACTACGCGTGCTCGGCACCCCTGCGGAAGAAGGCGGAGGAGGTAAAGTCCTCATGCTGGAAGCAGGAGATTTCACCGGTCTTCATGCAGCCATGATGATTCATCCATCGCCTGCAGATGCAGATCGCATGCCATGCGTCGCTGCCAAGCACCTTGACGTCAGTTATCAAGGCAAGGAGGCACATGCGGCTGGCTTCCCTCAGCTTGGCGTCAATGCACTCGATGCAATGACGATTGCCCAAGTGGCGATCGGTATGGCTCGCCAATACATCTATCCCTACGATCAGGTGCATGGAATCGTGACGAAGGGCGGCGACGCGCCGAACGTCATTCCAGGACATGTCGAAGGCAAGTTCATCGTCCGCTCGTTGAGCCTTCGTGACCTCGACCTGCTCGAGCCAAAGATTCGTCGGTGCTTCGAGGCGGGTGCCGTTGCCTCAGGAGCGCATCTAGTGATCGATGAACCCTCGCCTCCATACTCGGAGTTCATCGACGACGAGGAGATCGTCGACCTCTTTCGAGAGGCTGCGGCAACAATCGGGCGACCCGCACCTCGCGCCGACAATGCGCTACGCGCCTCGACGGACATGGCCAACATTTCACTTGAGGTCCCATCGATTCATCCGTTGCTCAGCATCGACTCGCTTCCCGCTGTCAATCACCAGCCCGAGTTCACAAGGGCCGCGGCCTCACCAGCCGCCGATCGGGCGATGCGCGACGGCGCTGTCGCGATGGCCGGGACGATTTTGGCCATCGCGACCAATGACTCGCTTCGAGCCAGACTCCTCAATCACCGCTGCCGATAGAGGCTCCAAAGGGAACCATCCTCAGCAGTCGGAGGCTCCTATGAGAGAAGGGCAAGCGCTCCCCTTCATTTCACTTGGCGCAAACGGTTGCAAGGTGTAACATCGCGATACCGGCGCTTCACGCCAGCGCGCCGATGCTGCACAACCGGGGGGTATTGCATGCAAGTCCCTGCTCCAGTCGCATATCGACGCGCACAATCCGTCGACGACGCCATCTCACTGCTCAATGAGTGCGGTCCTGAGTCGCGCATCATCGCCGGCGGCCATAGCCTCCTGCCGATGATGAAGCTCCGGCTCGCAAGGCCAGAATACGTAATCGACATCAATGCGCTCAGCGACCTTTCCTACATCACCATCCGTGGCGATCGGCTTCACATTGGCGCAATGGTCCGTCATGCAGAACTGCTCACCTCCGAACTCGTGGAACGGGAATACGCCGTCATCACCGACGCAGAGCATGTCATCGCCGATCCAATCGTACGCAATCGAGGGACGGTCGGGGGCTCAATCTGCCAAGCGGATCCCGCCGAGGACCTTTCGGCGGTCTTCGCAGCAACCGACGCCGCCGTCACCATTCGCGGAACCAGCGGCGAACGCACCGTGTCGATCCACGATTTCCATGAAGGACCCTATATGACCGTGGTCGAGCCAGCCGAGCTCGTCACCGAAATCTCCGTTCCGTTGCGACAGCGGTGTGGAAGTGCCTATGAAAAGGTCGAGCGACGCGTGGGCGACTGGGCTATCGCCGCAGCCGCCGGTGTCATCGCCTTGGACGAAGTCGGCAGAATTGCGGAGGCAGGCATTGGACTCGCAGCCGTCGGCGCGCCACAATATTGTGCCAGGCAGGCCGCCTCGTCGCTCCAAGGTCAGGTACCGACACCAGAGCTCTTTGCCCAAGCAGGCGCTCTCGCATCCCAGGAATGTGCGCCCTATAGCGATCAGCGTGGACCTGAGGACTATAAACGCCACCTCGTAGAGGTTCTGACCACTCGTGCGCTTATTCGCGCCTATGAACGAGCACAGCAGAGGAGTTAGTCATGCATGTCGAGATGACGATCAATGGACAGGCGGTATCCGGAGAGATCGAAGATCGCCTGCTCCTCGTTCATTTCATTCGTGACCACCAGGGTCTTACAGGTACTCATTGGGGTTGTGACACCTCGAATTGTGGCGCATGCGTCGTCTGGCTCGATGGAACGCCAGTGAAGTCATGTACCGTCCTCGCCGCCATGGCCGACGGGCACACGATCAACACCGTCGAGTCACTCGAAAAAGATGGTGAACTCGACCCCATCCAGCAGGGTTTCATCGCTGAGCACGGACTTCAATGTGGGTTTTGCACCCCAGGCATGATGATGACCGCACGCGCGCTTCTCGACAACAATCCTCACCCCAGCGATGATGAGATCCGCGAAGCGATTTCAGGGCAGCTTTGCCGGTGTACTGGCTATGAGAACATCGTGCGCGCGATTCGCTGGGCGGCGGCGCATCCCGAGGGCGCGTCCATCGCGACACAGGAGGTCTGAGAAAAATGACACAGATCGAACACGGGTCAGAAACCTCAGTTGGGTTTGGGCGCGTCCATCGTAAGGAAGACGCTCGCTTCGTTCGAGGTAAGGGTCGATACGTCGATGACCTCGTGCTTCCAGGCATGCTCTACGGCGCGATACTCCGTTCCCCATATGCGCATGCCAAGATCAATGCAATCGATACCTCTGCCGCCAAAGCTCATCCCAAAGTGAAAGCAGTGATTACTGGGAAGGACCTTGAGGGACTCAATCTCGCTTGGATACCTTCGCTCTCTCACGACGTGGTCGCCGTGCTCGCAACCGACAAGGTGCGCTTTCAAGGACAAGAGGTCGCGTTCGTGGTCGCTGAGGACCGATACAGCGCCCGCGATGCGCTCGAACTTATCGAAGTCGATTACGAGGTCCTCCCTGCAGTCGCCGATGCCAAACGGGCTCTCGAACCTGACGCGCCAGTCATTCGCACCGACATCGAGGGTAAGACCGACAACTACATCTTCGACTGGGAGTCGGGAAGTAAGGAAGCAACCGACGATGCGTTCGCCAAGGCCGACGTCGTGGTGACCCAAGACATGCTGTACCCCCGCGTTCACCCCGCACCCATGGAGACGTGCGGTGCGGTCGCCTACATGGATCCAATCGATCAAAAGCTCACGATCTACTCGACCACCCAAGCGCCTCACGCCCATAGAACCCTGTATGCCCTTGTCGCAGGTCTCCCTGAACAGAAGCTCCGTGTTATCTCTCCGGACATTGGCGGCGGTTTCGGCAACAAGGTGGGCATCTACCCCGGTTACGTACTTGCCATCGTTGGCTCCATTCTTACGAAAGCGCCCGTGAAGTGGATGGAAGACCGGTCGGAGAACCTCATGAGTACGTCGTTCGCGCGCGACTACCACATGCGAGGTGAGATTGCCTCCACGCGCGACGGCATAATTCTCGGTCTTCGAGTGGATGTACTTGCGGACCATGGAGCCTTCAACAACACCGCGCAGCCTACGAAGTTTCCAGCCGGCTTCTTCCACGTGTTCTCCGGATCCTACGATCTCGAGGCCGCCCACTGTCACGTTCGAGGCGTCTATACCAATAAAGCTCCCGGCGGAGTCGCATATGCGTGCTCGTTTAGGGTCACCGAAGCTGTCTATCTGGTCGAACGAATGGTTGATCGGCTGGCAGATGAGCTAGGGATGGATCCTGCAGAGCTACGTCTCAAGAACCTGTTGCGACCTGAGCAGTTCCCCTATCTTTCTCCGACAGGATGGGAGTACGACTCCGGTAACTACGCAGAGACTCTCAAACTTGCGATGGATATGGCCGGTTACGACGACCTACGGAGGGAACAGGCTGAGAAGCGTGCTCGCGGGGAGCTGATGGGGATCGGAATCAGCTTCTTTACTGAAACCGTAGGGGCCGGACCCAAGAAACATATGGACATACTCGGGCTCGGCATGGCCGATGGCTGCGAGGTACGAGTCCACCCAACCGGCAAGGCAGTAGTTCGACTCAGTGTGCAGACACAGGGTCAGGGCCATGAGACGACATTCGCTCAAATCGTCTCTGAGGTAACCGGCATCCCAACTGCCGACATCGAGGTCATCCATGGAGACACCGACAACACGCCCTTCGGCCTTGGCACCTACGGCTCCCGTTCGACACCTGTCTCTGGAGCCGCAGCAGCGGTTGCATCGAAACGCATCGTGGACAAGGCACGTCTCATCGCCGCCGAGATGATGGAGGTTGCACCCGAAGACCTCGAATGGGACAAGGGCATCTTCAGCGTACGAGGGAACCCTACAATGCAGAAGACCATCCAAGAAGTGGCCTTCGCTGCCCACTCCACTCAGGAGCTTCCTGAAGGCATGGAGGGTCACCTCGA
>JBMFXL010000017.1:0-11986 GCA_049964275.1 Acidimicrobiales bacterium
AGACCGGTAGGGACGTCATGATTGCAGCGCTCCTCGGTGCGGAGGAGTACGGTTTTGCCACGGCTCCCTTGGTCGTCTCTGGATGCATCATGATGCGCGTATGCCATCTCGATACGTGTCCAGTCGGGATCGCAACACAGAATCCGGAACTCCGCAAGCGCTTCTCAGGCAAGCCCGAATTCGTCGAGACCTTCTTCGAGTACATCGCAGAAGAGGTTCGGATGCTCCTCGCCGAACTTGGCTTCCGCACCCTGGATGAGGCCATCGGTCACGCGGAGCTTCTCCGCACGGGCGAAGCAATTGACCACTGGAAGGCCAAGGGTCTCGACCTCTCTCCAATCTTCGTCGATGCAGCGCCCGAGGAAGGTCAGGAACGACGGATGGTGCGCAAGCAGGATCACGGTCTCGAGAAGACACTTGACACGCGGCTCATCGCCGAAACATCCCTTGCGTTGAGCGGAGTGGAGCCATTTCGAGGACGCTACCTCATTCGCAACACCAATCGAAGTGTAGGAACCATGCTCGGATCCGAACTCACCCGTCGCCATGGTGCGGCCGGTTTGCCCGATGACTGGATCTCGCTCGACTTCGAGGGATCGGCCGGACAGAGCTTCGGAGCCTTCCTGCCGAAGGGCATCTCACTGCGACTTATCGGTGACGCCAACGACTACGTGGGCAAGGGGCTTTCAGGAGGAAGGATCGCGGTCACGCCCTCCGAAAACGCGCGCTTTAGACCCGAAGAGAACGTAATCGCCGGCAACGTGCTCCTCTATGGCGCAACCTCGGGAACGCTCTTCATTCGAGGAATAGTCGGAGAGCGCTTCGCTGTCCGAAATTCGGGTGCACACGCCGTCGTAGAGGGTGTGGGAGATCACGGTTGCGAATACATGACCGGAGGATTGGTCGTCGTCATAGGGGGAATCGGGCGCAACTTCGCGGCCGGTATGTCCGGTGGCATCGCGTATCTTCTCGGTACACCTCAAGAGCTCGCGATTCGCATCAACACCGAGATGGTCGATATCGACCCACTCGACGAAGATGACGCCGACATCGTGCGCATGCTTCTCAGGGACCACCAGGCGGCGACGGGCTCTACGGTCGCGGCGGACCTACTCGCGCGCGGTGACCACGTGCGATCAGCGTTCGTGAAGATCTTCCCCAGGGATTTCAAGGCGGCCCTTGTTCGTGAAGCAGAGCGGGCCGAACTTATAGGAGGTACCAATGGCTGACCCACGAGGCTTCTTGAAGTATCACCGAGAAGGACAACCTCGTCGACCCGCCGAGCTTCGAATTCGGGACTGGCACGAGATCTACGACGCCAACAAGCACGAGCTTGCCCATCGACAAGCGGCACGTTGTATGGATTGTGGTATCCCCTTCTGTCATCAAGGCTGCCCGCTTGGCAATCTCATTCCCGAGTGGAACGACCTTCTCTATCGCGAAGACTTTGCCGAGGCAATCGACCGACTCCACGCGACGAACAACTTTCCTGAATTCACCGGGCGACTCTGCCCCGCACCGTGTGAAGCCTCATGCACGCTCGGGATTGCAGATGATCCGGTATCGATTGAGTACATCGAGAAGACCATCGTCGAAGAGGCATTCTCACGTAACCTCGTGAGAGCGATACGCGCCTCAAGCCCTTCGAATCGTTCGGTCGCAATTGTCGGCTCTGGACCCTCCGGACTCGCCGCCGCACAGCAGCTCGTTCGCGCAGGGCATCATGTCACGGTCTACGAACGGGCGGATCGACCAGGGGGTCTACTCCGGTACGGAATACCTGAGTTCAAGATGGAGAAGTCGGTACTAGACAGGCGTCTTGCTCAGCTTGTCGAGGAGGGTGTGGAGTTCAGGACAGGGGTCAATATCGGAGTCGACGTACGACTTGAAGCCCTACGCAGCGACTACGACGCCGTCCTGCTTACCATAGGCTCCACCATTCCTCGAGATCTCCCCGTCCCAGGACGAGAGCTCGCGGGAATCTACCAGGCCATGGAATACCTGCCCATCGCGAATAGGGTCGCCCTTGGTGAGCTTCCCGCTCATCCTTTCTCCGCGGAAGGAAAAGCCGTCGTCATCATCGGGGGAGGTGACACCGGCGCAGACTGCCTCGGTACTGCCCATCGGCAAGGTGCCCGTACGGTGACGCAGATCGAAATCCTTCCCAAGCCTTCGCTCTCGCGCCCCAACGAGAATCCATGGCCCACGTGGCCGACCATCTTTCGGACCTCGTCAGCCCACGAGGAGGGTGGGATACGAACCTTCTCCGTCAATACCGAGCGGTTCGAGGGTGACGGTCGAGTGGAGCGACTCCTGGTACACGAGGTCACCATGGATACCTCCAACGGCCGACCCCAATTCGTCAAAGTCGACCACAGTGAGCGTGTCATTGAGGCCGATCTCGTACTGCTCGCACTCGGATTCGTCGGGCCTGAGGCCACACAACTCGATCCCGACAATGCACTCAAGCTCACCGATCGAGGAAACTTGTCAACCGACGAACGATTCATGACCAATCTCGACGGCGTCTTCGCCGCCGGGGATGCGCGACGAGGGCAGTCCTTGATCGTCTGGGCGATCGCCGAAGGGCGCTCCGCAGCCAGATGTATCGATAGCTACCTCACCGGCTCAAGCGATCTTCCTCAACCTATTACACCTCGTACAGTTTCCCTCACCGCATAGCCGGAGACGGATCGCCGAGACACAATCCCACTAGCATTAATCTCTCGTGCGCTTCTTGAACTCAGTACGACCAAGTTACGACCTCACCTACAACGACGTCTTTTTGGTACCATCTCGCTCAAACGTCGCCTCGAGATTCGACGTCGACCTCTCGACCGACGATGGATCGGGCACTACGATCCCGATCATCGTGTCCAACATGACCGCAGTTGCAGGTCGTCGCATGGCAGAGGTCATCGCGCGGCGTGGCGGTCTCACCATCATTCCTCAAGACATCCCCTCCGAAATCGTCGAAGAGGTCATCGATTACGTGAAGTCGCGGGACCTCCTGTACGAGACCGCCCTCACATTGACCCCCACCGCGACCGTAGGTGATGCCCTGGGCCTCATCCACAAGCGCGCCCACGGTGCGATCGTGATCGTGGAAGAGGATCAACCCATTGGAATCGTGACGGCCGCCGACTGTACTGATGTCGACCGCTTTACCCAGCTACGAGACGTCATGTCGACGGACCTCAATCTCCTGAACGATGATCGGGATCCTCGAAGCGCATTCGGACGGCTGACCGAGTCTCGCCATCGCATTGCACCGGTTGTTAATGCCGAAGGCAAGCTTCTCGGCGTGCTCACTCGAACCGGCGCGCTCAGGGCAACTCTCTACCGTCCCAACGTCGATCCGAAGGGTCGTCTTCGTATTGGAGCCGCACTCGGTGTCTCTGGCGACATCGTGACTCGAGCGGCCCGACTGATCGAGCGCGGAGTCGATCTCCTTGTCATCGATACCGCTCACGGGCATCAGGAGAAGATGCTTGCGGCGCTCCATGCCGTAAAAGCACTCGGGTCACCGATCCCAGTGGCAGCTGGCAACGTCGTGACATCCGAAGGAGTTGAAGATCTCATCGACGCGGGCGCCGACATCGTCAAGGTCGGGGTCGGGCCGGGCGCAATGTGCACCACGAGAATGATGACCGGGGTCGGTCGACCGCAGTTCTCCGCCATTCTTGACTGTGCCTCCCGAGCACGCGAACTCGGAGGACATGTCTGGGCTGATGGCGGAATTCGATACCCTCGAGACGTCGCACTTGCGCTCGCAGCAGGCGCATCAAATGTCATGATCGGTTCTTGGTTCGTGGGCACCCACGAGTCCCCTGGAGACCTCCACACTACAAACGACGGACGTCTCTACAAGGACTCGTTCGGCATGGCCTCCGCGCGCGCGGTCCGTTCTCGAACCTCAGGAGAGGACGCGTTCGAGCGCGCGAAGAAAGCCCTCTACGAAGAGGGCATCTCCACAGGTCGCATCTACCTCGATCCCGAACGGCCGGGCGTCGAGGACCTTATCGATTCCATCGTCGCTGGAGTCCGTAGCTCCTGCACCTACGCCGGAGCCGACTCACTTGGAGAGTTTCAACGACGAGCAGTCGTGGGCATTCAAAGCGAAGCGGGTTTTGCTGAGGGTCGACCGATCCACAACGGATGGTAGACCCCGGCTAATTAGATACCCCAGCGCCTCCGCCCAGGAACGAATCCACGAACTCCTGGCTCTGTGACAACTCTGCGGGAGAGCCCTCCATCAGCACACGGCCTCCACCAAGAACGTACGTATGATCGGAGATCTCGAGAACCGCTCGGGCACGTTGTTCGACGATGAGCACCGTTGACCCTCGATCGGCAAGCCCGCGCACCTGTTCTCTCAGGAGCGAGAGGGCAATTGCTGGAGCAAGGTTCGCCGTGGGTTCGTCGAGGATGTAGACGGATGGATTCAACATCATGACTCGACCCATCGCCAACATCTTCCGTTCACCACCGGAGAGCTTCCCCGCGCGTCGGGTCATCATGGATTCGAGTCGAGGGAACACCGACAGCACCATCTCAATACGTGCTGGGATCTCCTTGGCAGCAAGAAGATAGCCGCCCATCTCAAGATTCTCTCGAACCGTAAGCGGCGGGAAGATGTCATCTATCTGTGGGACGTAGCCTACTCCCATGCGTGCAATGTCTTCCGGCGCCTTATTCGTAAGCTCCGTTTCGCCCTTGAAAACGTGCCCTCCGAGTATCTCCACCACACCGACGAGGCTCTTGAGTAGCGTGGATTTACCTGACCCATTCGGTCCCACGATCGAGGTCACCGATTTCGGATTGGCAATGAAGTTCACGCCTTGGACCACTGCACGGCCCGAATATCCCGCACTTACGTCCGATCCAGAGAGCACTGCGGATTCACCACTCATCTCAGCCGACAAGATACGCCTCCACTACCTCAGGACGCCCACGAAGCGATTGCATCGTGCCCTCTGCGAGTACCGAGCCATCGGCCATCACCACCACTGGATCGCAGAACTCGTCCATGATCGCGAGCTCATGCTCAACCATCACGATGGTGACGCCAGTGGCACAGAGCGACAGGAGGTGGTTTCCGATCTGATGGGCAAGGCGTGGATGTACGCCGGCCATCGGCTCGTCGAGGAGCAGCACCTCAGGCTTCGCCATGATCGCACGCATGATCTCTACCAGCCGACGTTGTCCACCGCTCAGATCGCCGGCGTAGGTGTCCGAATGCGCGGTAAGTCCGAACCGCGCGATAAGTTCCTTGGCTTCTTCGATGGCTTCTTTGTCCTGGGGACCCCAGTAGCGCTTACCCCGAAGCGCGCCCACGAAGGAATCGCCTACCTGGTTAGGTCGCGCCACCAGCAAGTTCTCGATGACGGTCAACGCCTTGAACTCACTTGCGAGCTGGAATGTTCGTACAAGGCCCTTCCGCGCCCGAAGGTAGGTCGGGAGACTCGTAATGTCTTCGCCCTTGTAGAGAATGGTTCCGCTCGTCGGTGTAAGTGTTCCCGCGAGCATGGCCAGCGTCGTCGACTTGCCCGCGCCGTTCGGACCGATCAAGCCAGTGAGACGGCCCGGAAGAATCGAGAGATTGACATCTCGCACTGCGTTCACTCCGCCGAAGGACTTGACCAGATTCCGTGCCTCAAGGATGGGAATCGACGAGCCCTCCAAGAGCAAGGGACGCTCGTCGAGCGCGCTTGATCTCGGTAGGAGTTGAATGACCGAGTCCACCTCATCGTCGTTCTCTGCCTTCGTCACGACAGGAGGAACCACTCCTGCGATGATCCGTCGTTTCTCCGGGATGACTCCGCGAGGGCGGAACCAGAGGAAGAGTGTGATCAACAGCCCGATGGCCACCCACTGGAGGGCGGGGATGAGCTCAGGATTTCCCACACTCGGGAGAAATCGAGTGATCTCCTCGAATCCGAGTGGGACGAGGATCGCACCAAGGATCGCGCCCTTGTGATTCCCGACGCCACCGATGATGACTGCGGCAAAGAGCACGATCGTCTCTGCATAGGACCAAGCGGACGGTGCCCAAAGGTTGATAAACCCGACCAACACGCCCCCGCTGAGTCCTGCGATCGCTCCACCGAGTACGAGCATCGACGTGCGCATCTGCATAAGGTTTTTGCCGATCGAATCGGCAACGAGGTCGTTATCGCGCATGGCCCGCAGCGATCGACCGTAAGGGGATTCGGTAATCCTTCGTAGGAAGAAGTATGCCAGCACGGCAATCACCACGGACCCGATCGAGTAGATCGCTTGATAAGAGAACCCTTGAGGGTTGAACTCGCCTTGAAGCGGTGACGGTACGAGCGAAAGACCGGCTGCTCCATTGAGGAAAGGCCGATAGTTCGTGACCAGTAGGTTCAACATGACCGCCGTAACAAGGAGCCCTACCGCAGCAAAGTCCCCTCGGAGACGCTTTCCTACCAGGAACCGAAACGGGATCGAGAGCAACGCCCCCGCGAGAGCCGCTCCAATCCATGGAAGTGGGAACGGCAGATGCCAGCCCAGGATGTATGTCTGGAAACCACCGTTCGACGACTGGTTCTGCAGAGACAGTATGCCTGCCGCATATGCCCCTGCCGATTGAAAGATGATGAAGCCGAAGTTCGTGACCCCGGCAATTCCGAACTGTTGGCTGAGGCCCAGACATGCAAGCATGTCGACTCCTGCATACGCAAAGATCGTAAACAGGTAAAAGAGAATTCCGCTACTACTCAACTTCCACTCTTCGCAATAGTGAGAAGACCATCCGGACGGAAGGCCAACATCGCCAACAGGATCACGAACGCGACCACGTCCTTGTAGTCAGGTGTGATGAAAGCTGCACTCACCTCGGTACCCAGTCCGATGACTAGCGCGCCGATCATCGCACCGTAGGGTTGGCCCGGGCCACCGAGGAACACGGCAGCAAGAATGAGCACTAAGAACAGCTCGGTCGAGGTTGCTCCGAAGGTGCCGGCATTGATCGCGAACATCGAACCAGCGACACCTGCGAGTGCACCCGTAATGAGCCAGGTCACCGTCACGACGCGATCAGTGCGAATACCGCAGTTTCGCGCCAGCGAGCGGTTCGCAGACGTTGCTCGCATCGCCTTGCCAAGACGTGAGTATCGCAGCAAGAGATGCACACCGAGCATAACGAGGACCGCAAGTCCCATGATGATGAACTGTATGGTCGAGAGCTGAAGGCCAAGAATGTCGTAGGTCGACCCATTATTCATCACGTAGGAGACGTTGGTACCACCAACGATCCCCTGCAATGAGAACTCAAGAATCAGCGCCATTCCCAACGAAACGATCACGATTGCGATCGGCGAGGTACCGCGCCGCTGGAAAGGCGTATAGATCACTCGGTTGAGTAGTAGCGAAAGCACCGCTCCCGCTACTACCGCTCCAATAACCCCGATCCACACCGATACGCCGGCCCTGTTGATCGCATAGGCCACGAATGCCGCGTCGATCATGACGGAACCGAACGCCAAGTTCAGAACGTCAGTCACGGCGAACTGCATCGTGAACCCAACGGCCGCTATCGCGAGTACCGCAGACGCAACGAGGCCGAAGCCGATCGATGCAAGGAAGAGGCTCATTCTCTATCCCTTACGACAGCGCTCGTAGCTGGGCATTCGTGAGATTGCCCACGACATTGACCTGACCATTGGCCGAATATGAGTCGATCTGGAAGATTCCGAGTGAGTCATGATAGCTATCGAACTTCGTGATGCCACCTGGCCCCTCAAACTGAATCTTCTTACCCGCCTTCAGCTCCTTGACGCCCTGGGCGAATGAGTGCACAAGCACTGCGCCCTTACCACCGTCACCGATTGAGGCCACGTACTTCTGGTACACCGAAGGCTTCGTACTATGCGCCTTGACCATCGCGAGTGCTGCGATATTCATTCCGTCCTAGAGATGGACGGCTCCTGGTGCCGTGAGGAAGGTACTCAGGTCACCACCCTTTGGCATCTTCGACTTCACCGCCACCATGGCGTTGTAGTAGTTCTGATATGCCGGACCACTCGTGAGCACTGACTGGTTGTCGGCCAAGTAGTTCTGCGCAAGCGTCGACGCACCGACCGCCGCGGAGACCGACGCAAACCACGAGGGGTCAATCGTCGCCGACGTTCCGATAATCGGGATCATCTTCCCGCCATTGAGTTGCTTGACTTCGGAGAGGAAGCTTGCCTCTGCCGACCCAAGTGCCTCAGTCATGATGACATCCGGATGCGCATTGACGATCGCCTGGGCCTCAGTCCTGAAGGTGGTGGCATTGAGATCCAAGGTTTCATTGGCAACCAGGTTGAGTCCTGCCTTCTTGATCGCGCTGATCGCAGGATTCACGAAGGTTTGAGACCCAATATCGTTTCCGAATGCGAGCGCGATCTTGTTGTAATGCTTCTCCTGGGCAATCGCGACCATTGCGTACGACTCTTCGAGGTCGGGCGCAACAAGGCGATAGAAGTAGGGGAAGTGCGTATGGTCGAACTCCGACTGGCCAGTCATCGCAAAGACCACCATCTTGTTCGCATTGATGATCGGAACAACCGTCGCGGCCTCATCCGAAGTCACGCCAATGACCAACGAGAGATTCGGGGTCGTGGCAAACATCTGACGAGTGGCAGGGACTGCGTCAGCCGGATCACCGCGGGTATCGACGGCCTTACAGTTGACCTGATGCCCGTCAATGCCGCCCGCCTTATTGATTGCGGTCGTCGCTGCGTAGCAGGACGTCAAGTAGATCGGTCCGAGCGCAGCATCCACGCCGGTGAACGGCGCAAGATCAGCGAAGGTAATCGGCCCCCCAGACGAAGTGCTCGACGACGCTGACGCGGCGCCTGTGCCACAGGCTGAGATGACGGTGGCGGCGGCAATGCCGAACGCAAACGCCTTCACTGTCGATCGGCGACGGCTGCCTAAGCCTCCGCTCGCTTTGAGCGGCCTAGAAAACAACATGACTTCCCCCCATAGGTTGTCCGTTCAGAACGTGTATCGAATATTCGATGTCACTCGCCACGTGGGCTACCCGAGTACAACAGCCCCCCTTCGTTGCCTCAGAGGTTGGACGTGTCGGTCTTTCCAGGACGCCATCTCCAATCCGAAGGTGCGTCCTTCTCTTCGACGACACGATTGCGAATGGTGCCAATTCCCTCAATGGTGACCTCTATGACGTCACCGGGCACCATCCAAACTGGAGGCTTCCTCGCAAAGCCCACTCCACCAGGCGTTCCCGTCGCAATAACATCGCCCGGACGAAGTGTCGTGAAGCCCGAGAAGAATTCGATCGCGCTCGGCACGTCGACAATCATCTCAGCGGTACTCGCAGACTGCATTACCTTGCCGTTCAAGATGCTCTCCACGCGCAGGTTCGACACATCGACCTCATCGGCAGTCACGATTTCTGGACCGATCGGCATGGATGCCTCGAAGTTCTTTCCTGGGGTCCACTGCGTCATGGCACGTTGCCACTCACGCGCGGAGACATCATTAAGTACCACGTAGCCAGCGACCGCATCAAGCGCATCTGCAGCCTTGATATAACGACCACCTTTGCCTATGACGACACCGAGCTCCGCTTCGTAATCAAGTGCGTCGGAGAGCCATGGCTTTTCGAGGTCGGCATAGGGTGCGAGCATGGTTCCGGTGCTCTTGATGAAGCACTCGGGCCACGAGGGAACCTCTCGACCACCCTCGATCGCGTGTTCGGAGTAGTTGACGCCAAGACAGAGAATTCGGTTGGTTGCCGGCGTTGCGGGACCAAACGCGGCCTCAGGATAATCAGTACCCTCTTGGGAAGCCAGCGGACGAAGGGCATCGAGCGAACCACCGTGTTTGTCGAGCGCACCCATCAAGGTCGAGTATGTGTCGTCACCCATTGCATCTCCGGCGTCGACGTATCCGCGCACCCCCTTGACGTGAAGACGAAGACCCCTCGAAGTGTTGATACTGGCGAGCCGCATATGTTCCGTCCTTCGTGACATTGATCGCAACTGGACCAATTTGGTTGCAATGGTTGACCCTTGGTCTGTGGTTCGAAACATTAGCCATACGGATACATCAGGTCAAGCGTTCAAGGTCAGTAAATTCTCCGGTTGGTAAATTGTGCTGGTCAGGCGGTATTGGTAGCATTGGTTGATATTCGATAGATCCGAAACGACAACGGAGTCGTACTGGGGGAACGGTGGCGACGACTGAATTTCGCTCGCGCGAACACGCTGAGCGCATCATGGAAGATGTTCGCAGACGGGGATTGCGTGCTGGTTCGCGACTCCCAACCGAACGTCAGCTCACCCAGGAGCTGGGCCTTTCCCGCACGGCTGTACGTAATGCGCTCGCGCTCCTCGAAGCGGGGGGCATGGTGTCCCGAGAGGTCGGACGTGGGACTTTTCTCGCCGACTCGATAGACCTCCTCGATGAGTGGAACGGTGATCAACTCGGAATGGTCGGACCCCGAGACGTAAGTCCTGCGAACGTGATGGCTGTTCGCATGGTAATCGAGCCACAGGCGATGACATTGGTCGCAGCGAGCGCGACGGTGAAGGATTTCGAGGAGATCGATCAGTGCCTCCTTGGTGGGCATCAGGCAGATTCATACGAAGAGTTCGAGCAATGGGACCTCAATTTGCACCGCTCGCTCATCGCCGCCACACACAATCCACTCCTCATACGCGTGTACGGGCTCATTGAGGTAGCGCGGCATGGACATCTCTGGGGCGATCTCAAGCGGAAGAGCGACAGTTCGTCTCGGCGAGCTGGCTATCAGTGCGAGCACACGGCCATAGTTGACTCGCTCAAGGCTCGCGACGCGAAGGCAGCACGCTCCGCCATGCTCACTCATCTAAGGAGCGTCGAGGAGAATCTCAGCCGACTCATTTTCGACTAGGGCACTCCTCCCGCGAGTAACCTTACGATACATCGGACGAGCCGATTGAATTGAGGTGCCAGCGTGACCGCAGCCGAGGAGACCTTCGACACACTCGTCGCTGGGTACCTTACAACCGTGACCGACGATGGCAAAACCCTGCTTGCCTACTCCTTAAACCTTCACCGGTCATGGAGGGGATTCTTCGGGAGGCTCGGGCTCCAAGATGGTCTCAAGATCCTCGACATCGGTACAGGATTTGGCCTGCTAGCACTCGATCTTGCCCGGCAATATGACGTTCATGTGGTCGCGTCGGACATCAATCCCGACTACATCCGACATGCCGAGTCCCTTCTCTCCCACTGCAACTCCATGGGGCTCCTCTCCAAGGGTAGCTCCGTTCGCTTTGAGGTCGCAGACATCGCATCGCTGCCCAACGGAGATCAAGAGTTCGATCTCGTATGCGTGCGCGAGGTCTTCAGCTATGTCGAGGATCCCGAACGCGCGATCGCAGAGATACGACGGGTGCTCCGACCCGGTGGTGCGGTGATCATCGAGGATATCGACGACCACCTTTACCTGACCTACCCGCCAGCATCAGCGGCCATGCGGACGCTCCACGAAGCCGTCGACTCCTTGCAGTCCAAGACGGGTGATCGCACAGTGGGAAGAAAGCTCGCCACCTACCTCGACCAGGGCGGCTTCACCATTCAATGGGTCGACGTCCCACTTGAGGCGCTCTATCAGACTTCGGCAGCGACCGAGGGGGAGCGAAGCTTTGTCATCGCACAGTTCGCACGCGTGCGAGATCGCCTTGTGGAAGAAGAGGTGATCGACAGCGGAACGTTCGATCGGTCACTTGCCGAACTCACCGAAGAGCCGGTGCACTCGGAGTTTCGAATCAATGGACGGGTAGCGGTCTTCGCCACACGTTGAGATTACGAGTCGTGGCGCAATCGAACCACGTTGTTGCGAAAGCCCAACATCCGCGCGGTCCTTCCATCATCTCGACCTGCCAGATACGCGAAGACTTCGTCAGGGTAGATCAAACCCGAGACAAGTCCCGTCGGGCCCTCGCAGACGAGTGGGTCATACCGGAAC
>JBMFXL010000018.1:0-10675 GCA_049964275.1 Acidimicrobiales bacterium
CCATCTGACCAGGGCGGTACAGTGCGATGAGCGCCGATACGTCGTCGAACGAGGTAGGTGCGAGCGAGCGCATCAACGTTCGCATCGGTCCACCCTCGAGTTGGAACACCCCGATCGAGTCACCGTCTCGAAGCATCGAGAGCGTCTTGTCGTCTGCGAGGTCCACATGATCGATATCTGGACGTGCTCCGGTCGAGAGTTCAATCAGATCGAGGGCGCGTTCAATGACCGACAACGTCCTGAGTCCAAGGAAGTCCATCTTGAGAAGGCCGAGTTCCTCGACCCCGTGCATCTCGTACTGGGTGACGATCGGCGAGAGATCGGGGTCTCCCGAGGGATCTGGCTTCCGCTGGATCGGTAGGTACTCGGTCAACGCATCATGGGTAATCACCACCGCGGCGGCATGAATGCCATCGCCACGTCGGAGTCCTTCAAGACCCTTTGCGACCTCGACCACCCTGGCCACGTCGTCGTCGGTCGCAATGATCTCTCTCAGGTCGGCCGCCATCTTGTAGCCCTCTTCGAAACCCTCGGTCTCCTCGAGGCATGCCGCAATAGGAGTATCCCGACCAAGGATCAGCGGCGGCATCGCCTTGGCCACTCGGTCGCCGATGGCATAGGGATAGCCAAGCACGCGAGCTGCGTCACGCACGGCTGCTCTCGCCTTGATGGTCGAGAAGGTTACAATCTGCGCGACGTGGTCCTGACCATACTTCTGCGACGCGTATCGGATCATGTCGCCTCGAAAACGCTCATCGAAGTCCATGTCGATATCGGGCATCTGCCTTCGGCCCGGATTGAGGAAGCGCTCGAAGAGCAACTCGTACTCGATGGGGTCGAGGTTCACGATGCCAAGGCAGTAGGCAACGCAACATCCGGCGGCAGATCCACGCCCGGGTCCGACTCGGATCTTCGCCTCGTGCGCATGACGAATGAGATCCCCTACCACGAGGAAGTAGGCCGAAAACCCCATCTCAGAGATGACCGAGAGCTCGTAGTCGATGCGCTCCTGTACGTGGGATGGGATCGGGTCACCGTAGCGCTCTTTGGCTCCTTGGAGCGTGAGGTGGCGAAGGTATCGATTGGAGGACTCTTCATAGGTTGCGCCCTGGAACGCTGCGGGAACCTCGAACTCAGGTAGCTTGGGCTTGCCGAACTCGATCTCGACATGCGCGCGCTCGGCGATCCAAAGCGTGTTATCGCACGCGTCGGGGAGTTCGCTGAATAGCGCACGCATTTCCGCGGCAGACTTGAGATAGTGCTCCTCCCCGTGGAATCGGAAGCGCTTTTCATCCGAAAGTGCTGCACCTGTCTGCACACAGAGCAATGCATCGTGAACGACCGCATCACTTCGGGCGATGTAATGGGAGTCGTTCGTGGCGAGGAGAGGTGCATCAAGCCGTCGAGCGATTCTCACGAGCGCGGGATTGGTTCTGGTCTGCTCGGGGAGTCCATGGTCCTGAATCTCGACGAAGAGCGACTCCTTGCCAAAGATGTCCTGGAGCCGGCCTGCGAGTTTCGTCGCCTCCTCCTCGTCGTCGCGAAGCAATGCCTGCAGCACGACGCCACCAAGACAGCCAGTGGAGGCAATGACGCCCTCGTGATAGCGCTCGAGCAGCTCCCAATCGAGGCGGGGCTTGTAGTAGTAGCCCTCGAGATATGCCGCTGACGACAGCTTGATGAGGTTCTTATACCCCTGGGTAGTCTCGGCGAGCAACGTGAGATGGTAGTACAGCTTGTCGCCACCCTCGGCGTCACCACCGGTGTCGTCGATTCGCCCCCTGCGGGTCGGTCGCTCGAGTCGGGAGTTTGCCGCCATGTATGCCTCAAGGCCGATGATGGGATTGACACCCTGATCACGGGCGGCCTTATAGAAATCGAGAACGCCGTACATGTTGCCGTGATCAGTGATGCCAACTGCCGATTGCCCATCATCGCGTACGGATGCGATGATGTCCTTCACACGCGAGGCACCATCAAGCATCGAGTATTCGCTGTGGGTATGCAGATGGACAAAACCCTGATTCGTCGACAACGAAACCTCTCCTCGGGGTGGGAATGTTCCTACATTATGGGAATCTCCGGGGTCGCGACGCCGCGACCGCGAACTGTTTGCATGCTATGAATGAAAGAACACTGCACCAAAGAGTGGGGGGACAATGAAGACCAAGGCAGCCATCCTCTGGGAGACCAACGCACCATGGAGCGTCGAAGACGTCGATCTCGATGGTCCTGAACCAACCGAGGTGCTGGTTCGGCTGACTGCGGCGGGTCTCTGCCACTCCGATCAACACCTCGTCACCGGTGATCTTCCCTCCCCCATGCCAATCGTGGGAGGACACGAAGGTGCCGGAGTCATCGAAGCAGTGGGCAGTGAGGTTCGCGGCTTCCAAGTTGGGGACCACGTCGTCCTCGGCTTCATCCCTTCCTGCGGGGTCTGCGCAGCGTGCGCAACCGGTCATCAGAATCTCTGCGAGCGAGGCGCGTTCGTGCTCTCAGGAGAAGAGCTTGCAGGTGGCCAACGGGTACATGCTCGTGGCCAGGGCATCGGTACCATGTGTTGCCTCGGGTCGTTCTCGCCCTACGTCATCGCCCACGAGAGCTCGATCATCAAGATCGATGGCGACATTCCACTCGACAAGGCAGCACTCGTGAGCTGTGGGGTTGCGACTGGGCTAGGGAGTGCCATCTACGCCGGCGGGGTCCGCGCCGGTGACACGGTAGCAGTGGTCGGCTGCGGCGGTATTGGCTCGAATGCCATCCAAGGCGCACGGATCGCGGGCGCCGCGAACATCGTCGCGATCGATCCCATCGCCTTCAAGCGCGATTCCGCCAAGCTGTTCGGGGCAACCCACGTGGCGGCCGATCTCGCCGAGGCAAAAGATCTCATCGCCGAGATCACACGAGGGCATTTCGCCAATGTGGCGATGATCACCGCAGGTGTGGCAGTCGGGTCCCTCCTTGCTCCCACGATGGAGCTCCTCGGCAAGAACGGCAGGGCGGTAATCACGGCGTTCTCACCCTGGCTCCAGATGGACGTCAATCTTTCGATGCTCGATCTCACGCTCTACCAGAAGGAGATCAAAGGGGCGATCTTCGGAGCAGCAAACCCTCGATACGACATTCCTCGATTCCTCTCCTGGTACCAAAAGGGCATTCTGAAGCTCGACGAACTCGTTACGTCCACCTACACCCTTGACCAGATCAATGATGGATACCACGACCTCGATGAGGGAAGGAACATCCGCGGCATGATCCTCTTTGACCACTAGTTCGGCGCTTATCTGTAGTGTTGGGCTCCAACGCAATCCAGAGTTCCGGCCGCTCGGCCACTCCGAATCCAAGGTGCTCTTGGCGAGGAGCCATCCCTACGGGGTGGTGAGCGTAGCCGCGCACTCTCGATGGTTGGACGATGACTATGTTGAGGCGATCACCGACGTCCCACTTGGGCCGTCAACCCTTCTTGGGCTACGCCATGAGTTCCTTCTCCCGATGCAACGAGGATCGACCGATGTCAGCTATGACGACCTAGACACACCCGACGCGCTTGCGACACTCGTCGTGCCTGCTCGACCGCACGAACTTGCGGGAGTAGTCGAGCGACTTTCCCCGCTCGAGGAGACAGCGTTCGAGATCGTCATCGTAATCGACGACGTCGAGACGCAGGAACTCGATCGCCAAAGGGCTGCACACCCCTCGGTACGCATGATCACCACCGGTGCTCGACTCGGACCAAGCGCTGCGCGAAATCTCGGGGCCTCGATGTCCTCACGAGAACTGCTCTGTTTCATCGATGCCGACATGTTTCCCGACAGGGACGCAGTCCGAGCGCTCTGCCGGCTACTCAACACCTCGCCATTTGGTGCGGTGTTCCCACGCATCCTTCCCGCAGGACCGGGTACAGGTACCGTCCCGTTTGCGACTGGATTCCCTCTCGATCTTGGTCCTCGTCCTGGTGTCATCGGCACCCCCTCGCTCCCCTTCGCACCCGCCGCGACCTTCGCGGTCAGACGGCAACTCTTTCGTGCGATTGGTGGCTTCGACCCTCACTACCGACTCGGCGAGGACGTCGACTTCGTCCTTCGCCTCAGAGACGCGGGAGCCATCGTTGCGTATCTGCCGTGGATTACGTGTACGCATCTCCCCGTCACACATGCCCGATCGGCGCTTCGGAGATCTCTGACCTATGGGCTCTCCTACCTTCCGCTCGCCCGTGCGCATCCGGATACGCTCAGCGTTCACCGGGGCCGGTTGGGGCCGTGGTTGATCGATGGAATAGTCGCCATCGGCGGAGGGATCCCCGCGATTGCACTGCTTGCTGCCGACGCCTACCTCCATCTTCGTGCGCTCCGCGCGTTCGGCGAATCACCCACACACTTCCGGAGAGCTCTCCTAGGTCGGCGAGCGATCTCAGTGGCGTCCGCGAGCCTCGATCATCTTCTCTCGAATCAGCTTCTGCCGCTCCTCGTCGGCGCGCTCCTTCATCGCCGCACCCGGCGCTTCGTGCTGACGCTGATCGGTCTCGACCTTCTGCGCGCGCGCCTCGCAGGAGAGCCTCTCGTCGCCATCTGGAGGCGCGTTCTTCACAGACTGGGCTATAGCGCGGGCCTTTGGCTGTCGCGGCTCCTACGCTAGGAAAGGAGGAAGGGGATCGATGGAATGTCGAAATTCGATCAGTGGCTGTACGACCGAACCCGGAGTACGCATCAGATGATCTCGCCTCGACTCACGCTCCGCAGTCTGACCGTCAGCGATGCGCAGGCCATGTGTGATCTTCGAATTCGCAATCGTGACGCTTTCCGACCCTTCGATCCCGTCTATCCAGAGAGTCACTTCACCGTCAAAGTTCAGGCCGAGATCATACGCGACTTCGAGGAGAGCGAGCGTCGCGGCAACGCATACGGATTCGGCATCTTCGTGCGATCGACAGGAGCGCTCGTAGGTCGCATTGCGATTCGGAACATCATCCGCGGCGCCGCACAATCTGGCACCCTTGGGTTCTTCCTTGATGCAGAGTACCACAATCAAGGCATCATGACCGAGGCATGCGCCATGACGGTCACCTATGGCGTCGATAGTCTCGGACTCCATCGAATCGACGCGTCGGTGATGCCCGAGAACATCCCGTCGCGACGAGTTTTCGAGAAGCTGGGATTCCGTGAAGAGGGCTTGGCCAAGGAGTACCTCTACATCAACGGTGCCTGGCGGGATCACATACTCTACGCAACCACCCGACGGGCGTGGCACGAACGTATGGCCGAACAGACACAGAGCACCGGCGATCTCGCGTCCTCCTAGGTACGGGTGGAGGTTCGTCCGGACCGAGGGTGAGACACCGTCGCCGTGTGATCGAAATGGCGATAGGGACGTTCGACTGCCCGAGTGATGCCGATCCTTGGGCCAGATCGAACGCGAGATGGGTCGAACTCGGGGGGCGGAGGTAGCACGAACTGGCCCCTTGGCCCCATTGAATATGGGCGTCCATCGTCGATGCGACCGAGCGAGAGGTAGGCACACACGCGTGCGGGTCCGACGACTGCGACCTCGAGCGCCGGAGTATCGAGGTAGTGGCCGGTGATATCGAGAACGGAGCGGATGAGTATCGCCCCGCCTTGGTCGGCACTATGGGCCGCCAGATTGGCACAGAAGTACCTTCCGTAGGTGAAGTAGACGTAGAGCGCACCGGGATCCCCGAACATCGTGGCATTACGTGGAGAGGGTCCACGAAATGCATGCGACGAGGGATCGTCCGCACCGCCATAGGACTCGACCTCGGTCAGCACGAGCACGCGGGCATCGATCACCCATAATGCACCGACGAGCCGAGGAGCGAGTTCGTGAGGATCCGCATGGAACCACCTAGACGGGAGTCGCTCTCTGTGGAGCGTATGCAACGTCTCGGCCGTGACCGTCGGTCGAGGACGGGCACACAACGACTCGATCGACTCAGGAGATGGCATTGTCGACCGCGTGCGGCGACTGGCCCGTAAGCGCATCAACGAGCACCCGAGGCATCGGCATGGGCTCATGGGTGATCGGATCGACGCCAACGTAGATGACGGTCGCCTCGAAGACGAGATCTTTGTCTCCCTCAGGCGGAGCTTCGATCCGTTGTCCCTCGAACGCAACGATGAAGGAGCTGCGACCCCGCGAGACGAGGCGCGCGCGCACCTCGAACCGATCGCCGAGCACCAAGGAGCGATGCCACACGAGCGTTGCAGTCTTGACCATGTAGTCCCATCCGAGGTGCACCGCCTCGAAGCCAACGCTCCGCAGCCATGTATCCGACACGTGATCGCAGTAGGCGAGGTAGTGGGCGTTGAAGACCACGCCCTGGAGGTCCACCTCTCCGTAGCGAACCTCGAAGGTCACCGCAAACCCTTGCGCCGAGGAGGACTCCACGCGGACTAGAGCTCCGAAAGACGCTTCTCGAACTCTGAGAGCGCATGGTGGTAATCATCGATCTGCGCCTGAACCGCGACCGCACCTGACCCACCTACGGTGCGGCGTCGACCGATTGCGCCTTCGGCCCCAAGGTATTCGAGCGCATCCTGTCCAAGCAAGGGGTGCGCGCCAACGAGCTCCGACATCGGGACCCGCCGCTCGAGGGAGTCCCGGACGAGTGCGCCCACGATCCCATGCGCCTTTCGGAACGGAACTCCTTGTTCAACGAGATGCTCCGCGAGATCGATCGCGACCAAGTACTCGGAGTCCGCTGCGGTGCGCATCCTCACGAAATCGAAGTTAGCCGTCGCGATCATCCCCGAGACCGCCGAGAGGGCGAGCGTGATCTGTCGTACCGAATCAAGGAGAGGCTCCTTGTCCTCTTGAAGATCTCGATTGTACGAGAGCGGGAGCCCCTTCAAGGTTGCGAGCAGTCCCGTGAGGTTCCCGATGAACCTCCCTGCCTTGCCTCGAGAGAGCTCGGCAATGTCGGGGTTCTTCTTGTGCGGAAGCATCGACGACCCCGTCGAGTATGCATCGTCGAGACGAACGAAGCCGAACTCTTCGGTCGACCACAGTACGAACTCCTCGCCGATACGCGAGAGGTGCACACCGAGCATGGCGATGTCGAAGAGCAGCTCCGCAACGAAGTCTCGATCCGAGACCACATCGAGCGAGTTATGGAAGCGGCTCGCAAAGCCCAGCTCCCTTGCGACGTAATCGGGGTCGAGGCCGAGTGTCGAACCGCCGAGCGCACCGGCACCAAGCGGAGAGACATCGAGACGCGTGTAGGTATCCACCAGACGATCAAGGTCGCGTAGAAGCGCCCAGCCGTGTGCGAGGAGATGGTGTGCGAGCAGCACCGGTTGTGCGCGCTGCATGTGGGTATAGCCAGGCAGATAGGCATCGCGCGAGGAAGAGGCAATGTCTTCTAAGGTCGCACAGAGTCCATACGTTGCCTCGGCGATCGTGGCGATTGCACCTTTGCAGTACAGACGCATATCCGTAGCGACCTGATCGTTACGCGAGCGCCCGGTGTGCAGCTTGGCACCGGTCTCACCGCAGATCTCGGTCAGGCGTCGCTCGATTGCGCTGTGAATGTCTTCGTCACCACGCGCAAAATCGAAGCGTTCCTCATCGATCTCGGCTTCGATCTGCGCGAGCCCGTCGAGCAGCACCGAACCCTCTTCCTCCGAGAGGATTCCGCTGTGAACGAGACCTGCGACGTGTGCCCGAGACCCCTTCAGGTCCTCGCGCCACAAAGCTCTGTCGAATGAAAGGCTCTCCGTGAACGCCATGAGTTCGAGCGACGGTTCGCTCGAGAACCGGCCCTTCCACAGTGTCATTGCACCACTCCCCGATCCGGTTCGCCGTCAATACCCCACAAAGGCTAGCCTCGTCCGAGCTGACGCTTCGCCCAGGTTTGTACGCCAAGTCCAAAGACACGCACGAATCCCTCAGCATCGGCGTGATTGAATGCGTCACGCGAATCGTAGGTCGCAAGCTCGAAGTCGTAGAGCGAGTTCGGTGATCGCCTTCCGAGGACCGTGGCGGCGTTTCGATCGAGCCGAATGCGCACCTCACCCGTGACGAATCGCTGGCTGTAGCTGACGTATGCGTCGATCGCTTCCTTGAGTGGCGAGTACCAGAGACCGTCGTAGACCGCCTCTGCCCACTTCGACGCCAGCCGCGCCTTCTCATGGGCGAGCTCGCGTTCAAGCGTCAGGTCCTCGAGCTGGGCGTGTGCCGCAATAAGCACCATTGCTGCCGGCGCCTCATAGACCTCCCGCGACTTGATGCCAACACGCCGGTTCTCCACCATGTCGATTCGGCCGATCCCGTAAGCACCCGCCATGACATTGAGTCGCTCGACCACCTCGCGCACCGAGAGCACCACCCCATCGAGGCTCACCGGCACACCTTCGCGGAATCCAATCGTGACCTCGGTCGGCTCCGCCGCGGTGATGACGGTCAGCTCGTAGACGTCCTCGGGAGGCATTGCCCAAGGATCCTCCATCTCGCCGCACTCAACCGCGCGTCCCCATAGGTTCTGATCGATTGAGTATGGCTTCGCCTTGGACGCGCGGATCGTGACGTCATGCTTCTCGGCATAGTCGATCGTGTCGTCTCGCGTGAAGCCCCACTCCCGGACAGGTGCTTCGACCACCAGTGAGGGGTCGAGCGCGGCGATGGACACTTCAAATCGAACCTGGTCGTTCCCCTTGCCGGTGCAACCATGTGCCACGGCATCCGCTCCGTATCGCTGCGCGGCCGCGACGAGATGCTTGGAGATCAATGGACGCGAGAGGGAGGACACAAGGGGGTACTTTCCCTCATACAGCGCATTGGTCGCAATGGCCGGTGCTACAAACTCCTCGGCGAACTCGTCTTTCGCGTCCACGACCTCCGCGTCGATCGCACCAGCGGCGAGCGCCCGAGATCGAATCTCATCGAAGTCGCCCCCTTGTCCCACGTCGATCGAGAGTGCCACCACCTCGTACTGCTTTTCGAGGTGCAACCAGGCCACGGCGACCGAGGTATCGAGTCCCCCTGAGTAAGCCAACACCACACGACGCTTCGCCATTCGAATCGTCCATCCTCTCTCTTATTCCCTACGAGGGAAGTTCCTGCAAACCAGCGAGCTCGATGATGACATCACGAAGACCGCTTCCGCCAAGTGATTCCGATGCCAGCGCGAGTACCGTGTCATCGCCGGCAACGGTTCCGAGAAGGCCCTCGAATCGAGAGCGATCGAGTGCCGATGCGACGACGTGCGCACAACCCGGTGGCGTACGGATCATTACGAAGACCGACGAGGCGACGACCTCGACGACCCAATCGGACAATACGCGTCGAAGGTGCTCCTCGGTCGATGCTTGATCCTTGGGCAGCTCCGGAATCGCGTAGACGCTCTGACCCCCAAAACTCCGAACCTTGATGGCGCCTAGCTCATCGAGATCCCGAGAGACCGTTGCCTGCGTTGCGACGATCCCCTCCTCCGCCAACGACTCCACCAGCTGACTCTGCGACGAAACTGGTTTGGACTGGATGATCTTGGCGATGCGATATTGACGTTGGTTCTTCGCCATCTAATCCAACCACCCTCCTCGTGCACCAAAGAACGAGAGTAGACCGATCATCGCAGACATTCGATGTCCCGCTTGACTCCAAACCAGCGAACGTTCCGACTCGAGCACCGAGTCGGTGATCTCCTCGCCTCGATGTGCCGGAAGACAGTGCATGACCACCACATCGTCAGAGGAGGCCTCGACAAGCGCGTCGTTGATCTGGAAATGGCTGAAGGCTTGCCTTCGAGTTGACGCCTCGGACTCTTGGCCCATCGATACCCACACGTCCGTGTAGAGCACCTTCGCACCCGCCGCAGCTTCGTAGGGGTCCGACGTGGCAAAAAGCGTCCCGCCAAGTCCACCCAGTCGATCAAGTTCCTCCCCTTCGAACTGGTAGCCCTCAGGGGACGCGATACGGAACTCGCCTCCGAGCAAGAGCACCGCCTCGCCAAGGGAACGTGCCACGTTGTTGGCGTCCCCTACGAACACTACCGGGGTGTTCTCCAACGTACCGAAGCGGTCGAGGATCGTTCGCACATCCGCAATCGCCTGACATGGATGGGAGTGATCGGACAACAAGTTGACCACCGGTACGTCGCTCGAAACCAGCGCCGACGACATGCGACGAAGGGTGTCGTGGGATCGAACACGGGCAAGAACCGCCCGGTGGTAGCACGCGAGCGTGCGCGCGACATCCTCCGCGCGTTCACGAACGTCAATCCCTACCTCTTGATCGAAGATCGATACCGCCTGTCCCCCGAGGCGCGCCGCGGCTGCTTCGGTCGAGTTCCGCGTGCGATTCGAAGGCTTCTCAAATAGCGCAGCGATGGTTCGATCTCGCAGGAACGGCACGACCGGGAGCTCCTCTGACCAGCGGAGGATCTCCTTCAGCTCCTCCGCTGAAAGATCGACAATGTCGAGCAGGTCCTTCATACGCCCTCTACCTCTTTGATTGCGGATTGGAGTCGAGCGAGACCCGTCTCGAGTTCGTCGTCGGTGATTACCAGTGGAGGTGCGATACGGATGATGTCATCGGAGAGCGCATTGACAATGAGACCCATGGAGAGTGCAACCTCCGCGACCTTCTTGGCATCTCCATGTTCGCGATGGACACCAAGCAGCATTCCACGACCACTCACGCGACGCACCCCGGAGAGTCCGCT
>JBMFXL010000018.1:10685-11927 GCA_049964275.1 Acidimicrobiales bacterium
CAAGCGAGTGCGCAGCTCCATGCCACGCCGCTCGGCGACCTCTGCGAGGCCGAGGCGCTCCATCTCGCCGATGACCGCTACACCTACCGCGCCAGCCATCGCCGATCCTCCAAAGGTCGTTCCGTGATCACCCGGTGAGAATGCGGCTGCGACCTCATCTCTCGCCCACATTGCACCGATGGGGTATCCATTGCCGAGCGCCTTCGCCATGGTCACGATGTCAGGAATAATGCCGTCATGTTGGAATCCGAACCACCGACCCGTGCGGCACATACCCGTCTGGACCTCATCCATGATAAGGAGTACCCCTGCTCGGGAGGTGAGAGTGCGTACCGCCTGGAGATAACCCGGATCGGGATCGACCACGCCGCCTTCTCCCATGATCGGTTCCAAGATCACCGCGCAAATGGTGGTGTCCTCGAGCGCGTGTGCGAGCGCATCGATGTCGCTGTAGGGAACGTGGGAGAATCCCTCGGGGAGCGGTCTGAATGGAAGCTGCTTCCCAGGCTGTCCGGTAGCCGCGAGCGCCCCGAAGGTCCTGCCGTGGAACGAGTTCACCGCGCTCACGATGCCGAACCGTGAACCCCTTCCCCACTTACGAGCAAGTTTGAATGCCGCCTCGTTGGCTTCGGCACCAGAATTGCAGAAAAATACCTGGCCGCTTCCACACTCGAGATGGCGGTTGAGCGCCTCTGCCAGTGCAATGGTGTGTGGATTGCCGAAGAAGTTGGAGACGTGTTGAAGCTCCACCGATGCACGAGCGATCGCCTCGCGGACCACCGGAGCGCTGTGACCGAGCGACATCACGGAGATACCAGCAAGGAAGTCCACATAGCTACGTCCCTCCGCGTCACGAAGGGTCGCGCCCGTTCCCGACACGAGCGTCACCTTGGTGCCTCCGTAGGTGCGCATGATCCGACCGTTCGTCTCAGACATGAATCATCGTTCCTATCCCCTTATCCGTAAAGATCTCGAGCAGGAGGGCATGCGCCATCGTGCCATCGAGCAGGTGCACGGAGCGGACCCCACCCTTGATCGCTTCGATTGCCGAGCGAACCTTGGGGATCATGCCACCGGTGATCACTTCTCGAGAGATCATCGACTCGACCTCGTCCGAACTCACCTGATGAATAAGCGATGAGGGATCACTTGCGCGCGCTCGCAGACCTTCGACATTCGTGAGGTACACGAGTTTCTCCGCCTCGAGAGCACCTGCAATCGCTGACGCGACGTGGTCAGCAT
>JBMFXL010000019.1:0-11560 GCA_049964275.1 Acidimicrobiales bacterium
CTCGACGTCGATCTCATCAAGAGCGTCACTGAAGCTGATGCAATCAGCGTGCTTGGTCAGTAACTCCATGGCGACGCCACGGCTAAAGCCAATTTCCTGCAGTTCGATGGCGTGGGGGTCGGTCGTGCCATACTCGACGAGGGTTGCGACGTTGATACCTGCGTTCTCAGCCCCCAGTGCCAGAACACTGATGTCGTAGAAGTTCTGCAAGTAGGCGATGATCCGAAAGCGGAGACCACCTTCAATATCTCGGAGGGTCCATTCAATGACCAGGTTGATATGCTTAGCGGAAGTGGCATCGAAGGACTCAGTCACCAGGCTCTCATCTCGCGAATAGTCGCGATAGCTGATCGTCCCCAGGTTGATGTAGTAGCTGATCGAGCGTGCGATGACATGGCTTAGGGCGTCGCCGCGTACCCAGTTATTCATCAAGATTGCCCAGTAGCGCAGACGGCGGTCCGCTCCCGTATCGGTGATGTTCGCCGGCAGAAGCGGTGCTGTCCCTCGCGCCTCAGCCACTCTCCAGTTATACAAACCGCTCAACCGCCGCAAGACGTTGTGGAAGGTGTCGACCTGCGTGAGGTCGACACCTTCCGGCAGGAGTGCGCCGCCCTCGCCGGACGCAAGGTGCGTCCACACCACGTTCTGGCGCTCAGGTGCGATGTCCGGTGACCTGCGCAGTACTTCGTGTGGTGCCTCGATTGAGGATGCTGCCTTTCGGAGTAAGTCACGCCCGCCCTTAACCTTGTCGATGAAGAAGCCGCGGAGCGGTGTCTGCTGCTGATCGATCTGGTGAAGCATAACAATCGATGCGTACTGCTGGACGCTCCGTTGCTCATCGGCCGACGGGTGTCCGGGCAGTTGCTGACCGCGGAGAACCCGAGCGATGTCGGTGTATTCCTTTGTGCGGTTCAAGGGAGGATGTACGAGGAAGCTGCTCGCGATTTCCGGTTCAGTCCTGGGAATAAGCTCCCGAGTCGATTCCTGCCAGCGATTCGATTCTTCACGAACGCAGACGATATTACCTGAGAAGTCGAAGGTCAAACGGCCTGCGCGGCCGACGAGGTTCTCGAAGTCAATCTTCGAGAAGTTGCGCTGCCCGTGCTTATCGCTAAGGACGAAGATGTTCTTGGCGGGAAGATTGACGCCCTCAAGGAGCGTCGACGTACAGACGACGTAGCGGAGGGGCGAGTTGGGGTCTGCGAAGGCCTTCTCGACTCTCTCTCGCACTTCTTGTGGCATCTTCCCGTGGTGATAGGCGACGCCACGACTCAACGTCCTCGCGAGGAAGTACTCCTGGTGGACGTATTCGCGGGCGTGTTTGATCAGGTTGTCGATCATCGGATCGGAGACTGGATCGAGTTTGTCGGCGAGCCTCAACGCCAGCTCGGCGGACTTTTCCGAACCGTTGACGTAGATAATCGCTTTGCGATCCCCGCTCGTCTGAATCACCAAGTCTACGGCATCGCCGGCCACCGGTGCTGATGAGATTTCGCGCCGCTCCTGGTCGAGCGCGGAGAAGTGGTATTGCTTGCGCGCAACAAGATCTACGAAGAAGCGCTGCTGCGCGACGGTACGTTCGCGCACGGCGAGCGCGCCCTCGGTCGCCTTCCCGAAGAGCTCCAGGAACAGGTCGGGGTTACTGATACTCGGCGATGCAAAGACCAACTTGGTCGCAAACCGACGCGTTGCCTCCACGATGGCGTGGTAGTACAACGAACTTCGCGCATCATTTTTCGCGATGACTTTCTGCGCTTCGTCCACCACGAGGTAGTCGATCTCACGAACAGGGTTCGCAAGGTAGCGCAGAAGCCGTTCGGGGGTAAGTACGAAGATTGTACGTTGGTATTTCTGACGAAGCAGCCGAGGGAGCGACGGGTAGGTCGCGACATTCACCTCCGGCACCTCGACAAGGAGGCCACGGAGGTCGTTCGCTGTTTGACCGATCAGGGCCTTGGTCGGCACCAGAACGACGACAGCGTGTCCGTTCAGCTCCGGGCGCCGGACGATGTCGTAGAGGGCATCCTTGATGATGAACGACTTTCCGAGCGAGGTCGGTCCGGAGAAACTGAAGTAGTCCGCGCCACGCATGCTCTCGGCGATTTCGTACTGAGCGTCAGTCAGGACCGCGTCACCGCGACTCGTGCGATGAAGCACCTCTTTTGCCAGACGGAGAGCGCTACGCGACAGCGGTAGTGCATACGGGCTTTCGACTCCCTTGTTCAGGGTCCGTAGGCCAGGAAAGTTTCCAAGCTGGACTAGCACGGCTTCGGAGATCGCGAGGACTCGGTCGCGCACGTTTCTCGGCAATCCAAGCAGATCGTCGTACTCGCGGAACAGCGCCACGATCGTATATGCGAGCTCCCGGTGGAACGGATCGGTCGAGTGGGACAGGACGTCGGCGTAGCGGAGGAGGTTGCCAACGGTCGCGCCGCTAATGTCACCGGCAGGCACGCCGGACAAGAACCGGTCGGTCACAACCTGCTCAAGCTTTGATAACTCACGCCGGAACTCGTCTCGGGCGAGGATTCGTTTCCCTAGCGCGACCGCTGCGATCTCGGCCGTCACGTCTTTGCAACCTTACCACTGAGCTTGGCCGCCAGGTCAGTACGGACGTCCTCGATGCCTCGAACAATGCCGTTGACGTTGCGTTTCAGGAACGGTACCGCATACATGTGGAAGTGATAGCCACCCAAGCCACGGTCTTTGACCTCCTTCTTGATAGTCTCAGCCTCGACCGCGATTGCATCGTTGGCGAGTTCGCGCAGCTTCGCCTCGATTTCGTCTGCCGAGAGATCTTCCAACGGCAGGCTCGTTACGTCCAATTCGTACCCGATAAAGACGCCGAACGCATTCGACTTCTTTATCGGATCGTCGCCGTTGGTTGCCGGGAGGAGCACTGAGGAGAGCAACTCGACCTTGGTCTGGTCGAGGCTCTCCTTGAGTAGTTCAGACTTGACCAGCCAAGTGTCGAACTCGAACGAGTTCTCGAGCACTTTGCCCACAGATGCGAAGGTGGCCTTGATCGCGCGCTTGGCACTCGACCCAACTTGGCCTGCGACGTCGCCGTACATTTTGGACTCGCCAAAGATGAGCTGGTACTCGTTCTGACCGACTTGGAGCAGGTGGACGCCATCAGTTCCGTGGATGTAGTGCTCTGCCGAGGTCTTGAGCTCCATCTTGGAAAGGATCTTCGGGGCACCGAGGTGACCTTCGAGGAAGGAATACAGGAGCAGCTCCCCGCCCTCGCCCGCGTTCGGGTCGGGGGCCTTGAACCGTTCCTTGACCTTGTCCACGAACTCGACCATCCGACTACTGTCCTGCAGGACCTTTTCCATATTCTGGCGAGAGAGCACGTAGCTGATACTGTTGTTCGCAAGTTCCGTAAAGAGCGGCGCAAGTGCGAAGTCGCCGCCGTCGACTCGGAGGACGTGGAGATGCATCTTTGTCTTCGCCTGAAGGTCAAATGTCACGGGATCGTAAAACAGGCCCAGAAACCGATCCCAGTTCATCAGGGATAGGGGCAGCAACGGATCAGACGACGCACCCACGGCTACTTCCCCGCTCCTTCGCCGGCGAGTAGCTCCGTCTGCTGCAGCACAAGTTCCACAGCTTTCTCCTCATGATTAGGCGGATAGTCATACCTGGCAAGTAGGCGTCGTACCCTGGATCGCATCGTTGCCCTCACCGATTCCTTTAGCCACCAGTCAATGGTGGCACTGTTCTGTATGTTAAGGGCCGTCTCAACATGTTGCCAACAGCAATTTTCTTGAGTACGTCGTCGCCGATTTGCAGAAAAGCTGAATCGTTCTGAACGATCAAGTCGAAGTAGTCGGCAAGAGGTTCGCCGAGATCGTTTTCGAAGCTCGCCAGCAGAGAAGCAGCGAACACTCCTTTGATTCCGCAACTTTGGCGCGTCGCGCACCTTGTCCCACTTAAGGTCTCCATAGGGCATACGAATTGCGTCAATTACGTTGCTCTTACCTGCATTGTTTGCTCCAGCGATTAGCGAGAGCGGTTTAAGTTGGATTGTCGCGTCATGGATACTTCTGGAACTGTGGATCTTTACCCCTACTACTCTCATTACAAGCTCCAGTTTCCGGGAACGCCAACGGCGTAATCAACCGAATCCCCACCGATGCCGATGGCCTCGAAGTGCTTTATCGCCGCCTTAATCTTGGCGTTCTCAGTTGGGCGCCGCTTCGACTCGTCGAGCGTGCTCTTTGTCTCGCGGATCATGTAGATGCGATCCTCGCCATCTACCTGCTTGATAATCGCCCAGTCGGGGTTGTATTTGCCTACAGGGGTGTCGATCTTGAACTTGTCGGGCAGCTTCATGAATAGCTTCACGTCTTCACGGGAGTCGAGAAGTTCGGCGAACTGACGCTCGGGCGCGTCGGTTCCGTCAGAGTCAATTTGGATATAGTCGAAGTCGGTCTTCTGCTTGTTCTTTACCTCATATAGACGATCGACGAACATGTCGCGTTCCTCTTGTCCATCCTTCTGAAGCTCGCGGAGTTCGTAGATATAGCCACCGACTTTTTCGTATTGGAGTCCCTCGACCACAGCAGTGGCAAGCACGTTCTGAAGGTTGCGTTTCATCATTGCAATGAAGTCGTTTGGGTTGCCTATGAATTCCTTGAGCTTGCCAGAACGGATGAGAATGTCTACTAGCGTCCTGCGAGTAAGCGACGTTGCTTCCTGCAATTCGCTAATGATGTCCGGCAGCTGAAAAATACCAGTGAGTTCGGCTGAACGCGAAGCCGTCTCGGACGTCTTCGTTCCACCGCGCACCAGCGTAACTCCAGCCTTCGTTACCTGAATGCGAAGCGGCTGGATGGGTTGCTCGGACCTGATCTTGTTGACGGCGTCCCTTATCAGGTCGTCACTGTTCAGGGCAACGCGGTATGTGGTACGCCGGGCGATGGTTCGCCAGAACTCTTCAAACTCGGGACTTGCATAAAGCTCCTTGTTGAGCTTGCGAACCTTACGCTTGCGCTGCTGCTTGACGAAACGCTCAATCCTACATTTAGCCATGATGTCGATCATCTCGTCCTCTGGCCAGAAGAAGGCTGGCAAGGGACCGAGCGAAAAACCAAGTGTTTCAGGAAGGAATCGAGCGGTTACCCTCCCGTCCTTGTCAAGAAAGTCCCGTTGCCTTAGTTCTTCCCAGATTTGCTTGGACCCAGCAAATCCCAGCAGCTTCTCAGTGCCCGAAGCGTCAATAGTTGGAATCTTGGCGAATTCACCAGGCCGAACCAGCCCAATGCTCACGCCCGAGGTGGCGTACTCCTTCTGCAAGCTGTCGGCGAACTCTCGGTAGGACTCGTTGGCGACCACGGTAAGTTGTGCAATTCCCTGATCGGCAACGCGTTCACCGGACTGATTTACCGGAAGGCGTAAACCTCTACCGATGGTCTGCCGACGCTCGGTCGCCTCACCCATCTCCCGCAACGCACAAATCTGAAAGACATTCGGGTTGTCCCAACCTTCACGCAGTGCAGAGTGGCTAAATATAAAGCGCACCGGCTCGTTCTGATCGAGGAGACGAGCCTTGTCTCGCATGATGAGGTCATAGGCGTCGTCGTCGCTCTTGCTCGTGCCGTTGGTATCGGTGTAGGTCTCGGGCGCGCCTCTTTTACCCTTGATAGAGGCAAAATAAGCACGGCGATACTCGACTGGTTGATCGGGTAATAAGTCATGCCATACCTGATTCCTGGCGCGCTCTTCGTTGAAGAGATCGTCAAACCATTCTACGAACGGACCATTGGCAGTGTCATTGCTATATCCTTCGCCGAGAAAACTGGCCACCCTATCAACAAAGAACAGACTAAGCACCTTGATACCTTTGTTGCGAAGCTGCACCTCCTTTCGGAAGTGTTCCCGAATGGTCTCACGGATCAACTCACGGTATATCGAGGCACTCGAACCTCCGACAGTCTCACCGGGGTACAGTACACCGTGTGGAAAGATTTCGGCATACTCCGGCTCGATGGTCAGTTCGTTGACAAGCCAACCTTCATAAGCCGCATTGCTCGTGACAACGGCGAGGTCCTGACCGTTCTTCACTGATACCACCTTGCGTTCAATCGAACCGTCCGAGCCATTTCGGCAAGCTAGTTCCATACGGGCCACGAAGCCCTTGTCGTTCTTGACCGACATAAGCTTCACGTATGGAGTAGTATCAGCACCTCGCTGAAGAGCTTCCGCGACAACGATCTGCTTGACCAAGCCGAGGTCGTGAGCGTCAACTGGGTCGAGTCTGTACACGACGTTACGTGTCCTGCGGTGCGTGGCGGAGTAACGGAGAGTGCAAAGCGGGTTCAATTCTCCCACTGCAGAGCGCGAAAGTAGCGACTCCATGTTCTGCGGCTCGTCCATAATGACCACCGGATGCGTGGCCTTCAGGAAGTCAATAGGACGGAGGCCATTGAGCTTGTCGCGAGTCTGGTGAATTACGCGGGTATTCTTGTCGCCGCGCAATGAGTCGATCGTCATCACCATGATCTGCACGCTGGTAGAAGTAGCGAACGGCTGTACTTCTTCGGCGCTACCTCCAGAATAGACAGTGACGTCAAACGGATTGGCGTAGAGGTCTTGAAAGTGTTTTGTCATCAGTCGGATACTGGTGGTGACGCCTTCCTTGATAGCGACACTGGGCACGAGGATGATAAACTTCGTGAAGTTGTATTGCTCCGCAAGCTTAAAGATGGTGCGGAGATATACGTAGGTCTTGCCGGTACCGGTCTCCATTTCGATGTCGAAATCCAGGCTATCGCCATCTATCTCGCTGACAACTTCGAGACCATTACGATCCTGCACAGTTTGCAGGTTCTGCAGGATAGTTGCGTCGTCCAGTAACAGGTGATTACCGACCGCGCCGACCTCAACAGCAATATCCAACACAGCTTGCTCTCCGACGCCAGGTTGTTCGCCGATGAGAGTAGTTTCCAGCGCGCTCGCATCGGCAGGCTGCCCGTCGAACAGATCTACTACAGCCGCAATCGCATCGTTTTGATATGGCTGGTGGGCGTCGAACTTGAACTCCATTTCAGGCCGTCCACAACTCTACGCCTCGGGACTTACACTCCTGAACGAGGTTTGTCTTCAACTCATCGTCGCCATGAAGGGCATCTTCCAAAATGATGAAGCGGGCAGGTTTCAGCTCGACCACCTCGCGCAATTGCACCAATGCTGGCTTGGTGTTCGCGTCAAGATAGGCCAGAACAAGATTGTCACCGACGGTCTTGAGCTTGAGACCATTGACCTCGATGTCGCCGATCTGCTCGGTCAACGAGTAGCCCTGCTTGAGCAGGATCTCGGTCAGGAGTGCATCGGGGGTTGCGTCGTCGGCGGAGCTGTCGCGGAGACTGAGCAGGCGCTGTTCTAGTGCGGTCGCATCCGTATCACTCTCAACTCGCCACTTGGAAAAATTCGAGTCCGTTAGTTTGTAGGCCCTGTAGCCCACGTCTGCGGACTGGCCAATCGTCTCGTTAGCCACTTTCTCGCCAAACCGGGCGATGCGCGTGCGCGAAATGTCGGAGATTGTTCGAAAGCCGTCGACAGCAGCTATAGAACCTTCCTCGACCGGTTCGGGCAACTGCACCTGGATGTGACGACGGGCGCCGTCATCCTCTGCGTTCGCCTCGAGCACAGCACAGGCCGTGGAGCCCGAGCCTGAAAAGAAGTCAAGCACGGCGTCGTCGCCAGACGTAACCGAGAGGATCAACTTCTTGAGCAACAAGAGTGGCTTCGGATAAGAGAACTCGATGTCGGTCCCCATGACGGCTTCGAAGTCTTTGCGACCGGCCGTTGTGCCGCCGTAATTGAGGATCGACCGGAGGAAGGTAGTGCGACGCCCGTCAGTCGGAATGGTCAGGCGGGGTTGCTTTCGACCATCGGAGCCCCAGTAGATGAGGTTCTCCGCTATCAAACGATCGATTTCCGCCTTGCCCCACTTCCACTGGGGGTGAATACATCCCCGCTCGGGTTTGTGATCGAAAAGTAGTTCTCATGTCCAACGCGTTCGCTGCTCGCATTGACTGCAAGATTTGCCGTCTGGACTTCGTCCTCGCGTCCCTCAAGCGCTTCTCTCACCTTGCTCCATTGCGCTTCGACAAGATTTCGATGGCATGCGATCACGTATTCATGGACTCGCCTAAAAGTTCGAACAGCCTTCAGCGTCCCCGACGATCCCTCAGCCTCCTTGTTCCAAACCAGCACCTCAACGTTCGCCTCGCCAAAAACCTCCTCACAGATCCGCTTGAGGTTCTCCTGCTCGTGATCATCGATCGAGATCAGCATCACTCCGTCCGTGGTCAACAAGTTCCGTGCGAGCTTCAATCGTGGGTACATCATGTTCAGCCAGTTCGAGTGGAAGCGACCCTCAGACTCTGAGTTGGTGCTCACCTTCTTGCCCTCTTCGTTGACCTGGCGAGTCCACTCCAGGTAGGTCTCGAGTCCCTCCTTGTAGTTATCGGGGTATACGAAGTCTTTGCCGGTGTTATATGGTGGATCGATATAAATCATCTTGACTTTGCCGTGATAGTGCTTCTGCAAGATCTTTAGCACCTCGAGGTTGTCGCCCTCGATGAAGACATTCTTGGTGGTATCCCAGTCCTTGCTATTGTCGAAGTCCGGCTGTAGTGTTGCGGTGGTCGGTTCTTGAGCGGCACGCAACGCGCGCTTTTTGCCCGGCCAAAATAGACCGAAGCGTTCGCGGTCATCGCCTACGTCGTCACCGAGAAGTTCCTTTAGTTTGTCGACATCGATCTTGCCATCAGCAACTACTTCAGGTACTAACTCCGCAAGCTGTTCGGCGATCTCGGTCTTGAAATTGGGCGAATGGCCAGGGGTCTCATAAATTTCGTTTGTGTCTTCACTCATTAATTTGGTCCTCATTACGTTTTACAAACTTCGTACGCGAAATATGGGGGTGCATTAGGCGACCACCTTCCAGCGGATGCTGAATAACTCTTCCATTTCCTGCGTACCCTTGAGCGCCTGTTCAATAAGACTCAAGTAGCGGTCAGCTTCCTCACGCATCTTCTTGCGTGCTGCGCGGGACGCTTCATCCTCTTCTTCGGCCCGCTCGGCCCAGCGGCGAGCTTCGTGTTTGAACTTGAGCTGCTCCATCGGGTCGTCCGTGGTTCTGGAGTTCTTACGCGCTTCCTTTTCCTTGTTGCGATACTCGCGAATCTTGCCCTCTGATTCGGCGCGGCGGTCCTGCTGATTGCGATAGAGCAGTTCCTCCTGCTGGTCGTAGTAACGCGAGTTTCGCGTTTGGACTTCCTTCTGCAATTGCTCGCGGCGGTCATTTAGTTGTCGCGAGAACTGAGAGTTGTCGATGCTGACCTCCGAGCCTTCTTGGATGCAAGAAAGGTCGAGAATGTCGGCTACGTATTCGTGGTCGAGCCACTGGCCGTCGTCTGTCAAGCCCCCGGACAGTATGTAGGATTCACTGATATCGTCGTTCTTGGCCTTGATGCGAAACGTAACGACCATGACAGTGAGCTCGCCGGACTTGCCTTCAAGTGTCTTAACAGCGGTGCTGACACGCTCTGACTGGCTCAGGCTGAACGTCAGTTCGCGGCTCGGAGTATCCGCGGCTTTGGATGACTGCACGACGTGGCGCGCGAGCGGACTGTCGAATCGGTATTGATGCGCATTCTCTAGCGGCTCGGACTTGAAGTAATACCGGCCGGTCTTGGCATCGGGGACGGGTGATACATTTAGTGTAAAATGGCGACCGTCACCCTCGAAGGTCGCTTGATCGACCAGAGCCCGTTTCGTCACAGCCAGCAAAAGTCTCTCGAACTTATTAAGCATTTCCCCAGACTGCGAGTCATAAGACTTAAGGCGGTCTTGGACATTGGGGTCAAGGTTATCGAAGACCTTGGACTTGGCGGCTGCCATCTCACTCGTGATCTCGGTTGCGTACTGTTTCTCGAGTTGTTGGAAGGCCCTTTCGATGTCGGCGTCGCTGCGTGAACTGGAGAGGATTTCGTTAATCTTTCTTTCAAAGTCGAAACCGTCCTCGATAGCACCGAGTATCTCGTCGCTGGCTCCGAATACGGACTCGAACAAATGAAACTTATTGGCCAGTAGTTCGAGGATACGGGCCTCGGCAATATTACCTTTATTGGAGAAATTCACGACCACGACGTCGTACTTCTGGCCGAACCTATGTGTTCGACCGATGCGCTGCTCGACACGCTGAGGATTCCACGGCAAGTCGTAGTTCACTACCATTGAACAAAACTGGAGGTTGATTCCTTCGGCGGCTGCTTCTGTGGCGATCATGATGGTACCATGATCGCGGAAGTAGTCAACCAGTGCCTTGCGCCGGTCGGCCGCGGGAATGCCGGTGATTAGGTCACCGTCTTTGTTGGCTATGAGCCATGCCCTGTAGATTTCGTTCGTGGCCGGTGATTCGTTTGACCCATTGAACAACACAAGTCCATCACCACGACCGGCTTCTGCTAGGGAGCGCGCTATGTACTCTTGTGTCTTGGTCGAGTCGGTAAAGATAATAGCTTTCTCGGGTGCGCCGAGTTCGCGCAAGCGCTCGAAACCCTTATCGAGTGCGTCGCTGAGCTTGACAGCCTTTTGGTTGACCGTAATTCCTCGCGCAAGTGCAGCGTAACTGCGGAGCTCGTTGACCTCCTGCCTCATTGCTTGGATGGTTTCATTGTTAAGCTTGTCGCCTGCACCTGGGCCGAATGTGGCCGTTGTGACGGTGGCTCCTCCTTCCAACTCTTCGAGTTCTTCGTCGGTGAGGTCACCCTCCTCAAAGTCCGCCATAATGAATCCGCCACGATTGTCGCGACGGATACCATCTCGGATCTCCGCATCTAGGCGATTAGCAATATTCTCCAAGGTGCTGGCTACGGCGTAGGTGGATGAACCAAGGCGTTTGCGGATGATCAGTGCCGTCAAATGGCGCTGTGAATTAGCGAAAGCAAACAACTCCTCACGCTGCAGGTATCGGTTAACCTTGTTGTAAAGCTCAACCTCTTCATCGCTTGGCATGAATTCGATAGTGATCGGGAGGCGCTTCGTAAAGTGAATGTATTTCTCAGCGTCCTTTCGGAGCGTACGCTTCGTGATCGTGGCCACACGATCAGCGAGATCATCATTGTCGTCCATAGCTTTAGCCTTGACATAACGCTCGCGAAACGCATCGAGGGAGTAAAAGTAGTTCGGGTCAAAAACCGAAACAAGGCCATAGAGTTCTTCGAGACGATTCTGAAGGGGCGTAGCAGTAAGGAGCAATGTCTTACTAGCTCCACGCACTATGTGACTAACTGCTTCTGGTACCTTGTTGCGCCCAGTATAAAAATTCCTAAGTCGGTGGGCTTCGTCGCATACAACCAGATCCCATTGACGTGTTAGGTTAGTTTCGTAGCGCAATGCAAATTCGTATGAGCAGATCAGAACCTCTGATTTCATCATTGCGCTGTTACCGAGCTCTTTGTCGTTGAACTTAGAATCAAGCAACATGCACGGAATGAGGAACTTCTCCTGCAGCTCTTGCTGCCATTGTTGACGCAGACTTGAC
>JBMFXL010000020.1:0-11349 GCA_049964275.1 Acidimicrobiales bacterium
ACCCAGCTCGACTGGATCATGCGCAAGTCCCGCCACCGTCTGTTTTTGGTCGATCCGGAACAAACCGTTCGGCCCGCTGATCTTCCTCGTTCAGTCCTTACGCGTTTGATCGACGATGCAAAGCACGACGAGCACTACGTCCGACTCTGGACGCAAATGCGAGTAGCGAGTAATGGGGACTACGTCGGGTACGTCCGAGCGATGCTGAGCGATGAGCCGCCCACGCCAAGGCGCTTCGACCCGTATGAGTTTCGGCTCTTCGATTCGTTTCCAGACCTCTGGGAAGCCATTCGCGCGAAGGAAGAGTGCTACGGCCTCTCTCGACTGGTGGCCGGTTACGCCTGGGAGTGGAAGACCAAGAAGCACCCGACCGGCTACGACATCGAGCTCGATGGCTGCCGGCTCCGTTGGAACAGCAAGGACAAGGACTGGATCAGCCAGCCAGGCTCCATCGAGGAGGTTGGCTCCATCCATACCGTGCAGGGCTACGACTTGAATTATGCAGGCGTCGTCTTAGGGCCCGATCTGCGCTTCGACCAAACAGAGCAACGGATCATCTTCCATCGAGAGAGCTATCGGGATCCGAAGGGAATGGAGAACAACAAGATGCGCGGTATCACCTACCGCGATGCTGACATCTTGGGCTTCGTACGCAACATCTATGCAGTGCTGTTGACCAGGGGTATTCGGGGAACCTACGTCTACGTCTGTGACCCACCCCTCCGTAGTTACCTTCGAGGTTTCATCGAGCCTCAGTAAGGGAACTTCGTATTTGCTTCTCGTGGGAAGGGTGACATCGTGGCAGGCGATACGTGCGGCGCTCGGCGCGGTCGCACCAGGTAAATGCTCCGACCGTCAATACCCTGATCGACACCGATAGTTCCGGTCGAAAAGTCCTTACGTTCTTACTCGAACTCATCACGGCTTCGTGAGAGTTCGATCACAAACGAGCTCTACGGTAATCTCATGGTGTCCTCTCGTCGCAGCGTACTCACCTTGATCGGTGTGCTTGGCTTCGTGCTCACTGGATGTGGGCTCGGCGCGCACAACCCTTCCGCTGCTCCTCGAGGAAGGGCCAAGGGCTCTCACCCAGGGTCTACGACCACGTCTCCGGCCTCGAGCTCCACCACGGAGCTGGTGCAAGGTACTACGAAGCCACCACTGCGTGGACTCCTCGACATGGGGGTCCAGAGCTCCTACGCGCTTGGTACGCCGTTCCCTGTGGTCGACCTCGCACCGCTCAGCGCAGCTCCTGGCGCGTTCTCAGGCGTCGTGGTCAATGAGAACTGGTTCCAGCTCGAGCCCGGTGACAACCAGTTCGATTGGAGTTCACTCGATGCCTCGTTGGCTGCGGTGACGACCTGGAATCTCGCGCATCCGGCAGATCCGCTCGGTGTCAAGCTCCGAATTTTCGCAGGACGGAGTGCACCTTCGTAGGTAACGACTGAAAGCGGTACGGTTACCCTCTTGGTCCACGGTGAGACCGTGACGCTTGGACGTTGGTGGACGACACCCTTCGAGAGTGCGTGGAGGGGTTTCCAGCAGGCGCTGGCTGCGCGTTATGACGCCAACCCCTTGGTGCGTCAGGTGTCGGTCTCGTCGTGTTCGAGCAGCACAGGCGAGCCCTTCGTGGTCTCAGGTGCAGTTGTCTCCCAGCGCAACCTTGCCGCGGTTGGTTGGAGTCCCGCGCAACAAGCACAGTGTCTCTCGGGAGCGCTCTTGGACTACTCCGGCTGGAAGCGGACGCCGATCACCTTCGCGTTCAACCCACTGCCAGGTCCCTCTGGGCCGAACGTGGCGCTCATGACGCAAGAGATGACCGCATGTGCGACCTCTGCCTCACATGGTGGACCAACGTGCATCGTCGGCAATAACGACCTCTCGCCCGAGGTAGACGCCGGTCGATATTCCGCACCGGCGATCAATGAAATCCTTGCACTCGAGAAGGGCACTTCACCACCGGGGGTCTACTTCCAAACGGTCGGGGCATCTCTGAGCTGCGCCACGATCAACACTGGACTCTCCTACGGTGCTTCCTCCATCGAGCTTTGGCCACCGAGGGGTAGTTACCTCGGCTTCGGTGCCATCCCAAGTGCGACGTTGGAGCGCTGGAACACCGAGATCATGAGCGGTGCGTCCTCGGTGAACTGCTGAGCACAGGGTGGGCCATATTCGCCTCCCGGTCGAACTCGGTGCGGACCCGTGCAATCGCCGTGTGGCAGCTCCGAACGTTGCCATACGGTCACCGAAACGGAGATGTACTGGTGGGTTGGCACATCCATGCATTCTTGGCGGGAGCCCGAGCGAAACGGTGTGGGTTTTTTGTGCCCAGCACGTGTCACCCTCGCAGATCAGTCGTGGAGTACCGCGCTCGCTGCCTTGGTGAGTAGCTCGTATTCGCGTTCGTGTGTGAGACCGACATTATGGAAGAGGCTGGATTGGATCGCTCCGATCGCGGCGTGGATGAGTGCTCGTGCGGTGCCGTCGTCGAGTCCTGGTCGGAGTTCGCGGAGGACGTGCACCCACTCCTCCACGTAGAGTCGCTGCTTCCTGCGTAGTCGGGACTGATCGTGGCTGGGAAGGTTTCGTATCTCATGGTGATATACCTGCGCAATGGCGCGATCCTGGACGACGAAGCGCACCTGCGCGGCGATAAGCGCATCGAGACGAGCGTCTAAGTCGGGATGGGTCGCCAAGATGTGGGCTTCCTCAGCCAAGAGTTCGTCGATCGTTCGATCGAAGAGCGCTACCAGGATTGCGGACTTGCTTGGAAAATGACGGTAGATCGCGGGACCTGTGATGCCGGCATAGGTACCGATATCGGCCATTGATACCGAGTGGAAACCGTTGCGTGCGACGAGTTCGGCGGCAGAGGTGAGGATCCGCTCCTTGCGCGCAGGGTCTCGAGTCCGAGGGGCGTCACCTCGCATCGCGGCACTCCCCATCACCATGGATGGCACCGGTGCGAACCGAAGTTCGCTTTCGCATCGGATTCGAAGAGTTGATCTTGGGGTGCCATGGTGATCTAGTACGACCGGGGAAGCCCGAGGGAGTGTTGGGCGACGTAGTTGAGGATCATCTCACGATTGACTGGCGCAATGCGAAGCAGCCTTGCAAGTCCCCAGTAGGGGATGAGCCCGAACTCGGTGGAGATCCCATTTCCGCCATGCGTCTGGATCGCGGCATCTATGGCACTGAGCGCAGCCTCGGCAGCGGCGTACTTCGCCATATTCGAAGCCTCACCGGCGGGCTCGCCGTGGTCGTGAAGCCAGGCGGCCTTAGCGGTCATGAGCGCGGCGAGCTCCACCTCGATCTTGGCCTTTGCAAGTGCGTGGGAGACTCCTTGGTGGGTGCCAATCGGTGCTCCCCACACGGATCGGTTCGACGCATACGAAGCTGCCCGCTCGAGTGCGAAGCGACCGATGCCGACGCAGACGGCCGCGCCCGTGATCCGCTCGGGATTGAGCCCTTGAAAGACCTGTCGGAACCCGTCTCCCTCGGTGCCGATCAGGCGGTCCTCTCCGACACGTACGTTGTCGAAGTGGAGGGTGAACTGTCGCTCGGGTAGCTCGACGGAGACCGGCAACACGTGGCGCTCGAGTCCCGGGGCATCCGTGTCGACTACGAAGAGCGAGAGCCTGGCATGGCCATTGTCATCGGTACCGGTACGGGCGACCACGAGGACTGCGTCGGCATCATCGATACCGGAGATGTAGTACTTCTGGCCGTTGAGCACCCAGGCGTCACCGTCACGTCGCGCATTGGTCGCAAGGCGATGGGTGTTGGACCCTGCATCTGGTTCGGTGATGGCGAAGACGATCTTCGAGCGACCCTCGGAGAGTCCTGGGAGCCAGCGGGCTTTTTGTTCCTCCGACCCAAAGGTCGCGATTACTTCTCCTGAGATCGCGCTCGAGACGAGTAGGAGAAGGAGTGGCGTGCCGTGTGCTGCGGTCTCTTCGCAGACCAATGCGAGCTCGACCATGCCCGCGCCGCCGCCTCCGTAGGCTTCGGGGAGGTTGATGCCGATGAATCCGTGGTCCCCGAGCGCTTGCCAGAGCTCAGTGGTTGGCGTCCGTGACGCGGCATGACTCGTGTAATACGAACTGCCGAAGCCCTCGGCGATGGCTCCGACGGCTTTGCGAAGTGCGAGGTGCTCCTCTGAAGTGGTGAAGTCCATGGCTCAGTGTCCTTTCTGGTTCGATCGATGGGCTGACCGCGAGCCTCGGAGCGAGACTCCTGGGAGCCTTCCGAGGGGTCGATACCGGGTGAGGCGAGTGTGGTCTGACGAGTTGATAGATGTATGCGTTGGTGAGATTGCTTCGTCGAAGCGGTCTAGCTGAGGAATACCTACGCTCATGGGAGGAGCTCCGTTGGTACCTCGACATAGCGGGAGCGAAGATACTCGCCCAGGCCCTTGGCTTGGGGATCTGGTCGGACCGAAGAGGCGACGCCTCGCCCAAGTAGCCCGACGATCACGAAGTTGAGGGCCCAAAGGTTCGGGAGCTCGTATCGACGAATGGTCAGTTCGGACGCTTCGGGAAGCAGCTCGCGGAAGGCACTGACATCGAGCGTGCTACTCAGCCAGGCGTAGGCTGCCTCGTCGAGCGCGAAGAGTCCTACGTTGGCATTGCCACCCTTGTCGCCCGATCGGGCACCACAGAGTCGCCCGAGGGGCACCCTGGTCGTACTGCCTCCTCCGAGTGTGCCCGGTCGAACTGGCCTATCGTAATCCACCGCGAGCGATGCCTTTCCGAAGTGGGGGATCTCCTTGGTGGTGCCGTCTGGGAGGACGACACGATGGCGTACCAAATCGGCAGGTATGGTAGTTGGCCAGTAGACCCCGAAGGCGCTCTCGCTGCTCGGTGGGGTGGTGGTGTGAAAGCCGGGATAGCCGCCGAGGGCAAGCTCCATGGTGGCATTGGAGAAAGCCCGTCCGACCTTTTTCGGATCTCGGTCCATGACCGTGATGCGGAGATGTGCGGTGGCGAGTTCGTTAGTTGGAGCGTCAATCTGGTCGAAGCGGGAGAGGTGCACATCGACCTCCTCAAAGCGTTCCTTGCCTCCGAGGATCTCGAACAGCTCCACCTCCGCCCACGAGGCCTTTTCTTCGATGTCGAGCCCGGTGAGCACCAAAGTCATGGCGTTGCGGTAGCCACCGAGGTAGTTGAGCGCGACCTTGAGCGTCTCAGGTGGCGGAGTACCACGGACTCCATCGATCTGCACTCGGTCAGAACCTATTTGAGTGAGCCTGATGGAGTCGAAGTGTGCGACCACGTCGGGATTGGCATACGCGGGCTCGGCGATCTCGTAGAGCAGTTGTGAGGTCACCGTCCCGACCGAGACGAGCCCGCCAGTGTCTTCATGCTTGGTGATGACCGAGGAGCCGTTACTTGCGACCTCCGCAATCGGGAACCCGGGGTAACGCCGATCGACGACCTCATTGAGAAATGAGTAGTTGCCACCGGTCGCTTGTGGACCGCACTCGATGACATGCCCAGCGACGACCGCGCCCGCGAGCGCGTCGTAGTCCTCGGGCGACCACTCATGCCACCACACCGCGGGTCCAACCACGAGCGAGGCATCGGTCACCCGTCCACAGACCACGACGTCAGCCCCTGCACTGAGTGCCTCGGCGATTCCAAAGCCGCCAAGGTATGCATTAGCGGTGATGGGAGCGACCTGAGCATCAGCGAGGTGTTGACCGGTATCGAGATGAGTGAAGCGCTGACCGCCGGCCATGAGCTCGGGGAGCTCGTCGATCAGATTGTCACCGTCCACCCACGCGACCTTCGTAGTGAGACCCAAACGTGCCGAGAGCGTTCGGAGCGCCTCCGTCAGTGCGCCCGGCGCAAGTCCTCCTGCGTTGGTCACCACTTTGATGCCGCGATCGATACAGTCACCGAGGACGTCCTCCATCTGTGTGAGGAATGTGCGTGCATACCCTTCAGAGGGATCGCGCTCCTTGGCCTTCCAGAGGATCATCATGGTGAGCTCAGCAAGGTAGTCGCCCGTGAGGACGTCGATCGGTCCTCCGTCGATCATCTCCCGCGCAGCGCGCAGGCGATCGCCGTAAAATCCGGAGCAGTTTGCGATACGAACGGGACGTCGATCGGTCATGGACGCGAGCCCCTCTGCTGCGCGCTTATACCTGGGGCACGACCCTTCCCCGGCGCACCGGCGTAGGCCTGGGCGATCGACATCCACTGATGGGCAACCGGTCCCGTGACGTGGAGCCCCGTATCGGAGAGATGCCGCCGCTGGGTCACCACTAGACAGAACGAGAGCGCATCCCCCTTCACCAGGTTCGCCGCACCCTCTGGCCCGAAGGTCCAGGTCACACCGCTCGGCGCAAGCAGTTCGACTCGTACCGCATCGCCTGGTATGGGGAGCCCATGGAGCTGATGGGTGAACCCGAAGGTAGCGACGCCGATGTGGGCAATGTGGTAGAGCCGGTCGGTTGGTGTCCGGGTGATGGAGAGCGCGTCGGCGATATCCTGCCCATGTGCCCAGGTCTCCATAATGCGGGCACTGACCGCGCTCGCGGCGCTCATGGGTGGTCCATACCACGGCAACCTCGCGCGGGAGTCCATCCCAGCGAACGTGGTGACGAGCTGCGTACGTTCACTCGTGAACCACCCAACCAGTTCCGCGGTGTTCATCTCGCGATAGCGTGCTGCCACGAAATCGGGGAAGTTCTCGCCTTGGGCGATGAGTTGGCTCGCCTCAGCCATGAATCGTTCGGGATCGGTTGCCGCAAGGCGCTGGGTGCCGTCGAAGTAGGCGAGGTGGCTCAACTGGTCTCGGATAGCCCAGCCCTCCGCTGGGGTGGGCCGGTCGAAGTCAGCCGGTGCGAGCGAAGCGACCATGGAGAGGACGGCCTCTCCCTCTGCCATGAGATCATCAGCCAGTACCGACATTTGTGGTGCCATCAGCGTCCCTTCCAGATGGGTGCTCGCTTGTCGCGGAAGGCCTGGGGTCCTTCCTGGGCATCCTCGCTCAGGTAGACCGGCTCCCAGAGTGCTTCAGCCTCCTCGAAGGCGTGAGTGAGTGCCGTAGAGGTCATGAGTCGGACGGTCTTTTTGGCGGCTTGAACCGAGAGGGGCGCATTCTCGGCGATCCGCAGTGCAATCGCTTGGGTGGTGGATTCGAGCTCTTCGTAGGGGACCACATGGTTGACGAGTCCGAGTTGGTAGGCACGTTCTGCGTCGATTGGGTCGCCGGTAAGGAGGATCTCCATGGCGACCCGTGGTGCCACGAGCCACGACAAGGGTGCCGCCCACGGTGCGCCGCGTCCCACCTTGACCTCGGTGATTCCAAAACGCGCGTGCTGGGCTGCGATGCAGAGGTCGCAGTTCTGCGCGAGCATGAATCCACCGGCCAGGGCAACGCCGTTGACCGCGGCGATGGTGGGTTTGTCGATCTCGATGTTCCTGCCAAATTGGGGTGCGAAGTCGATGGGGGGCACCTTTAGTGCGGTGTTCGCCATCTCTTTCAGGTCGCCTCCTGCGCAGAACGCCTTGTCGCCTGCACCAGTCAGCACTAACACCTTGGCCTCTGCATCGGCGTTGAAGCGATGGACGGCGTCGAAAAGACCGTCGCGCGCGTCCTTGGAGAGCGCATTGCGGGCCTCTGGGCGATTGATCGTGACCCAGGCGACTGGTCCGCGCATCTCATAGAGAATTGAATCGTTCACGCTTCCTCCATCACTGCCATGACGGCGCCGACGTCGACGGCTTCGCCGACCCCAACGCGTACCTCAGTGACGGTGCCATCGTGAGGTGCGCGTACGGTGTGCTCCATCTTCATCGCCTCGAGCACCACGACGGGAGTACCCTGGGCCACGCGTTCGCCAGGGGAGACCTCGACGCGGACCACGGTGCCCGGCATCGGGGCGACGAGGGAACCCACCGCGTCGGTGGCACCTGGCTCTGGGAACCGGGCCACCTCCTCCAGGAGTGAGGTGCCAAGCCCCGACTGCACATACGTACTGTCGCCGACGATGCTGATCCGTACCAGGTAGCGCACCCCGCCGAACTCGAGATCGACCGAATCGGGATGCGCGTCCCAGAGGATGAGTCCTTCGATCGGCTCCCCATTGGTCGATGCGGTGATGCCCGAACGGGTGATGGAGTAGTGCACCTCGACCTCGGTGCCGTCGATGCGGTAGCGCTGAAGCTGAGGTGCGTTATGGACGTTCCTCCATCCCGAAGGGATGGTGCGCTGAGTAGGTGCCTCGGCGCGACGACGGGCCTGAGCAGCGAGTGCCGCAGCTAAAGAGTGAAGGGTCATGCTCAGTGGATGGCGAACGGACGCGACGAGTGCGGCGGGTTCGTGACGGACGAGATAGGCCGTGTCGATAGAACCCGCGGCGAACTCCTCTTCGCGCAAGATGCCGACGAGGAGTTCACGGTTCGAGGTAACGCCATAAAGTTCGGTGTGCGCCAGCGCACGTGCCAGGCGCCGACGTGCCTCGTCGCGGTCTGCTCCCCAGGCAATGATCTTGGCGAGCATGGGATCATAGTGCACGCCCACCTCGCTGCCTTCGGTGACCCCTGCGTCCACTCGAATGCCCTCGATTTCGGGGATGACGAAACGATGGATGCGCCCGGTCGCGGGAAGGAAACCCGCCTCCACGTCTTCGGCATAGAGCCGTACTTCGATCGCGTGCCCATGCTGCATGGGCGTGTGTGCCTCTGGCGGAAGGGGCTTCCCTTCAGCGACTTGAAGCTGGAGCTTGACGAGGTCGAGCCCGGTGATCATCTCTGTGACGGGATGCTCCACTTGGAGGCGCGTATTGACCTCGAGGAAGAAGAAGCGACCGTCTCGGCCCATGACGAATTCCACGGTGCCCGCGCCTATGTAGCCCATGGCCTTGGCAGCGGCGACCGCTGCTTGGCCGAGTTCGGCACGTTGGGACTCACTCACCGCCGGCGAGGGGGCCTCCTCGATGATCTTTTGGAAGCGTCGCTGAATAGAGCATTCGCGCTCGAAGAGATGCACGGTGTTGCCCTGCGTGTCGGCGAAGATCTGCACCTCGATGTGGCGAGGTGACTCGACGTAGTGCTCGAGAAAGACGGTGCCATCTCCGAAGGCCGACGCTGCTTCGCGTCGGGCGCTTGCAATGGACTCGAGAAGTGCGTCGGGTTGCGTCACCGCACGCATACCGCGTCCACCACCTCCGAAGGCGGCTTTGACCAAGATCGGGTAGCCGATTCCATCTGAAGCCTGGGCCAGTAGGTCTCCCGAGAGTTCCTCATCTGGTGCTATGGAGATGCCCGGAAGCACGGGCACGCCCGCAGCTGCCATCATTTCCTTGGCAGCAACCTTCGAGCCCATCGCGGCAATGGCGGCAGGGGGTGGGCCGACGAAACAGATCCCTGCGTCAGCGCAGGCCTGGGCGAACGATGCGTTCTCGGAGAGGAAGCCGTAGCCAGGGTGGATGGCGTCGGCACCAGTCAGGCGAGCTGCTTCGATGATCTTGTGCCGATCAAGATAGGTCTCGCTCGGCGCGTTCCCATGGAGCGCGACAGCGCGATCGGCCAGCGAAACATAGGGTGCATGGGCGTCGGCGTCGGAGAAGACGGCGATGGTCTCGATATCGAGCGCATGGGCACTTCGGATGATACGGGCGGCGATTTCGCCGCGATTGGCGATGAGAAGGGTACGAATTCTCGACATAGGACCTCTACATTCGGAAGACGCCGAAGCCTTGGCGTCCTTGGACGAGCTGGGAGTGCGCCGCGGAGAGTGCGATGCCGAGCACGGTTCGGGTATCACGAGGGTCGATTACGCCGTCGTCGTAGAGTCGAGCGGTCACGAAGAAGGCATGAGACTCGCGCTCGATCTGCTCGGTGATGCGTTGCCGATTGGCCGCGTCCGCCTCCTCGTCGAAGGGTCGACCACTCGACTCCGCCGCCTGTCGCGCGACGATGGAGAGCACCCCAGCGAGCTGCTGCGCCCCCATGACGGCTAACTTCGCGTTGGCCCAGGCGAACATGAACCGAGGATCATACGCGCGTCCCGACATGCCGTAGTTGCCTGCGCCGAAGGAGGCTCCGAGATTGATCGTGATGTGAGGCACTGCCGAGTTAGTGACCGCATTGATCATCTTGGAACCATCCTTGATGATCCCGCCCTGTTCGTAGGTGGTGCCCACCATGTAGCCAGTGGTGTTCTGCAGAAAGACCAAGGGCGTGTCGCTTTGGTTCGCGAGCAGGATGAACTCTGAGGCCTTCTTGGCCTCCTCGGAGAAGAGCACACCTCGGGCATTTGCAAGAATCCCTACGGGGAATCCATGGATTGAGGCCCATCCGGTGACCAAGCTGGTGCCGTAGAGGGCTTTGTATTCGCTGAAGCGTGAGCCGTCGACGACCCGGGCGATGATCTCGTGAGGATCCATCGGTACGCGGAAGTCTGCGGAAGCAATACCGAGTAGCTCCTCCGGGTCGTACTTCGGTGGGTCTGCCGGAAGGGTTGGGCCCGGTCCGAGCTTCTTCCAGTGAAGATCTGCCACAATCTGTCGTCCGATCCGGATGCAGTCGAGTTCATCGGTGGCGAAGTAGTCCGAGAGGCCGGACACACGGGAGTGCATGGTCGCGCCACCAAGAGACTCGTCGTCGGCGTCCTCACCGGTCGCCATCTTGACGAGTGGGGGTCCTCCGAGGAAGACCTTGGCGTGCCCATCGACGAGTACGGCGTAGTCGCACATCCCCGGAACGTACGCACCTCCCGCGGTCGAGTTGCCAAAGACCAGCGCAATGGTAGGGATACGAAGCGCGGAGAGCTCGGTCAAGTCGTGGAAGATCTTGCCGGCATTGACGAAGAGCTCTGACTGGGTCGGTAGATCGGCACCTCCGGACTCCACCAGGTTGATGACCGGTAGTCGATTCACGCGCGCGATCTCGAGCGCACGGAGGGTCTTCTTCAAGCTGTAGGGGTTCATGGAGCCACCCCGCACCGTGGGGTCATGCCCGATGACAATGCACTCGACGCCTGAGACGACTCCAATCCCTGTGAGGACGCTTGCACCGACGGTGAAGTCAGTTCCCCACGCCGCGAGCGAAGAGAGCTCAAGAAAAGCGCTATCGGGATCTAACAGGTATTCGAGGCGCTCTCGCACGAGGAGCCGTCCACGCCCGTGATGACGTTCCACGTAGCGGGCTCCACCGCCACCTCGCACGATCTCGAGCTGTTCCTCGAGTTCTGCGACCGCCTTGAGCTGGGCAGCACGGTTCTCGCGGTAGGTCTCGGCATTCTTGTCGAGGAAGCTCTTCAACACTGGCACGATGTCGCTCCTCAATGTCGTTCGCCATGGCTCTAGTGAGCCGTCATTTACTAACTTACTCCATC
>JBMFXL010000021.1:0-11229 GCA_049964275.1 Acidimicrobiales bacterium
ACCGGAACACGATGTCCTTGAGGTTCAAGAGCACGTCGGTCACGTCCTCCTTCATCCCAGGAAGCGTCGTGAACTCATGGAGCGCGTCATCGAAGCGTACCTGCGTAATGGCCGCACCGGGAATCGACGAAAGCAACACTCGACGGAGGCTCGAACCAATGGTGTGTCCGAACCCTGGCTCAAGTGGCCCAATGCCGAACCTCTGCCTGTTGTTGATTTCTTCGCCGAGAGCCTCGACCTTTGGTCGTTGAATAAATAGCACCGCTTCCTCCGAGTCTCCTACTTCGAGTACAGTTCGACGATGAGCTGCTCGCGCACGGGTGCGTCGATCTGCTCACGAAGCGGAACGTTCAGCACGTTGACCGCGAAGTCAGAACCCGCGAACTCGAGCCAGCCAGGAAGCTGGCGTGCAATGGTGTCCTTGTTGTGTCGCACGACGATGTGATCCTGCGCACGTGGGATCAGTGCGATCTGATCGCCCTTCTTCGCCCGAAAGCTAGGAATGTCCACACGCTTGCCATTGACGGTCACATGTCCGTGGCGGACGAACTGGCGTGCTTGCGAACGAGACGCTGCCCAACCCGCGCGAAACACGAGGTTGTCAAGGCGAAGCTCCAACATACGAAGGAGATTCTCGCCGGTGATGCCACTCTGGCGCGACGCCTCGTCATACATGTTGACGAACTGCTTCTCGAGAACACCGTAGATACGACGTGCCTTCTGCTTCTCACGAAGCTGGATCAAATACTCCGAACCCTGACGAGCCCGGTCACGACCATGGTCACCAGGGGGATAGGGCCGTGACTCCATCGGACACTGAGGGGAATCGCACTTTGGACCCTTGAGATAAAGCTTCATCCGCTCACGGCGACAAAGACGACAGACTGGACCGGTATAACGTGCCACGTTGACTTCCTAAACCCTTCTACGCTTCTTGGGACGGCAACCGTTGTGAGGAATGGGCGTCACGTCCTTGATCGACATGATCTCGATGCCTGCGCTCGCAATCGCGCGATGCGCGGTCTCGCGTCCAGAACCAGGGCCCTTCAACAACACGTCCACCTGACGTACTCCATGCTCCTGTGCCCGCTTTGCACACGTCTCCGCCGCGACCTGAGCGGCAAACGGCGTCGACTTGCGCGAGCCCTTGAAGCCCACGTTTCCTGAGGACGCCCATGCAAGTACGTTGCCTGCAGTGTCGGTGATCGTCACGATGGTGTTGTTGAATGAGGAGTGGATATGGGCCACTCCGTACGCTATGTTCTTCCGCTCCCTGCGACGGGGGCGTCGACCACCTGGTCTTGGCTTCGCCATTGGCTACCTTCCTAATAAATCAACCGGAAACCCGGCAACGAACTACTTGCGCGCGGCCTTCTTCTTGCCTGCGACGGTCTTCTTCGGTCCTTTGCGCGTGCGCGCATTCGTGTGGGTGCGCTGACCACGAACGGGGAGTCCTCGACGATGTCGAAGTCCCTGATACGAGCCGATCTGCATCTTGCGCTTGATGTCCTGATCGACCTCACGTCGAAGGTCTCCCTCGACTCGAAGGTTCTGATCGATGTAGACACGCAGTCGCGCGACTTCATCATCGGTGAGATCCTTGACGCGAGTGTTAGGATCCACCTCGGTCTCACGGCAGATCTGTTGCGCCGTCGTCAGGCCAATCCCGAAAATGTAAGTAAGCGAAATCTCCAACCGCTTCTCGCGGGGGATGTCAACTCCTGATATACGTGCCATCTTTTCTTATCCCTGTCGTTGCTTATGGCGTGGGTTCTCACAGATGACGAGAACACGTCCGTGACGGCGGATGACTTTGCACTTCTCGCAAATCGTCTTCACGCTTGGTCTTACTTTCATCGGTCAAGCCTGCCCTTACTGCTTCTCATGCTGTCTTCGCGGAACCTTCGAAACCGCGGTAACGCTATTTGTATCTGTAGGTGATACGTCCACGGCTCAGGTCGTATGGCGTAAACTCCACCTGAACCTTGTCGCCTGGAAGGATGCGAATACGGTGCATCCTCATTTTGCCGGAGCTGTGCGCAAGCACCTTATGGCCATTCTCCAGCTCGACGCGAAACATCGCGTTCGGCAGCGGCTCGATCACCGTGCCCTCCACGACAATCACATCTTCCTTTGGCTGAGACAGTTTGTCCTCCTACAGCGTTCTCAATTGTCCGACCTTGACGTTGTTGGCGCTTTTCACACTCTCACGCGCCTCGAATCGGCACCAAGGGCAAAAATCACCCGGAGGGTGAGTATAGTAGCCCCTCCATCCACCTCCACCATTTCCGATCATACGTCGGAGACGGTGAGTACTTCGGGGCCCTCTTTACCGATCACGATCGTGTGTTCGAAGTGCGCTGAAAGCGAACCGTCCTTTGTCACGACGCTCCAACCATCATCGAGTTCGACGGTCTCCCAACCCCCGGCATTCACCATAGGCTCGACTGCGAAGACGTTGCCGACCTTCATCTTCGGACCACGGTTCCCTGGCCAGTAATTAGGGACCGAGGGCGATTCGTGCATCGCAGTACCGATTCCATGACCAACATATTCACGGACGACCGAATAACCCTGCGCCTCGCAGTAGTCCTGCACCACTCGACCGATGTCGTGGAGGTAGTTGCCCTCCACCATCACGTCGATTGCCCTATCGAGTGAAGCCTTCGTCACGTCGATGAGGCGCTGCGCCGCTGCAGAGATCTTTCCCACCCCCACCGTGTAGGCCGCATCTCCGTGGTAACCCTCGATGATCGCGCCGGCATCCACCGAGATGATGTCCCCCTCTTCGAGCACCGTGTCTCCAGGAATACCGTGCACGATCATTTCATTCGGAGAGGTACAGATCACCGCGGGGAATCCGTGGTAGTTGAGGAAGTTCGAACGCGCACCACGCCGCTCAAGTACCTCCCTCGCGATCTTGTCCAGATCGGCGGTCGTAATCCCTGGTCGTATCGCCTCACGAGTACGCTCATGAATCTCCGCCACCACACGACCTGCGCGCCGCATCTTTGCAATCTCGTCGAGAGAGCGAATCATCTGATACTCCCCGTGCCGCGCAGTCGATTGATGACCGTGATCAATCGCCCCATGACTTCATCGGGGTCGCCAACGCCATTGACAGTCGCCAGCTTCTCGCGGTCGGCGTAATAGTCGATGAGTGGAGCGGTCTGACTCTCGTAAAGATCGAGTCGTCGCTGAATCGCGGCTTCGGTGTCGTCGTCACGCTGGATCACCTCGCCTCCACAGACGTCACAGATCCAATCGTGCTTCGGTCGCTCCATGAGCGAGTAGTTCGCACCACAGACCGAACAGACACGACGCGATGCAAGTCGCTTCAACACCAATTCCGTAGGGACATCGAGATCGATCACGAGATCGAGGTCACCGGGCGAGAGCATGGAGGAGAGAGATTCGGCTTGGCCAGTAGTTCGCGGAAATCCATCGAGAAGGAATCCGCGTCCCTTTGCATCAGGCTCGTCGATTCGTTCACCCACTACGCCAGTGATCACCTCGTCCGGCACGAGGTCACCCGAATCCATATAGCTCTTGGCCAAAAGCCCGAACTCGGTACCCGCGCGCGCTGCCGCACGCAGCATATCGCCGGTGGAGATGTGGGGGATGACGAAGTGATGCGAGAGACGAGTGCACTGGGTTCCTTTGCCGGCGCCCTGTTTGCCCAGCATCACGAGACGAATTGGAGTAGGCATATGCGACGTACTACCGGAGGAAGCCTTCGTAGTTACGCATGGTCAGCTGTGAATCGATCTGCTTCATGGTCTCGAGGGCAACGCCGACCGCGATGAGCAGCGTCGTACCGGCGAATGGCACGTTGTTGACATGCCAGAGCGCCAGAAGAAGTGCTGGAATCAGCGCGACTGCCGCCAGGAACAATGCACCAGGGAATGTAATACGATTCAGAATCTGGGACAGATAGCGTTCAGTCGCAGGACCTGGACGGGTTCCTTGCACGTAGCCGCCCTGCTTGCGAATGAGCTCGGATTGCTGATGGGGATCGAAGGACACCGTCACGTAGAAGAAAGTGAAAGCCACGATCAAGAGTCCGTAGATCGAGATGTAGAACAGTGATGTCGACGAGACCAGGTGGTTGTTGACGAATGTACGAAACGCCGTCCAAGGAATGATGTTCGCGAGCAGGACCGGGAAATAAAGCACTGACGACGCAAAGATGATCGGGATCACGCCCGCCTGATTCACCTTGAGCGGGATGTAGGTATTTCCACCTTCGTACATCTTGCGCCCAACCATTCGTCGAGCGAAGACGACGGGGATACGACGCTGGCCTTGCTCCACGAACACGATCGCCACCAAGATCGCGAGGGACAGGATCAAGATCACCGTGAACTTGAAGCCACCGGCATCCGCGAGGATGATGCGCCCTGCTGACGGCAGACTGGCGACCACATTCGCGAAGATGAGGATCGACATGCCCTGCCCGATGCCTCGCTGGGTAATGAGTTCGCCGAGCCACATCACGAACGCGGTACCCGCCGTAAGCGTAAGCACAATGAAGAGCACACGTGGAACCGTGAACTGCGGAATCAGATCGATGGTCTTGCCATTCTGGAAGAGCCCTGCGCCGCCGCTATGGAAAATGAACGCCAGACCTGTCGCCTGCATGACTGCGAGCACGACCGTGAGGTAGCGTGTGGTCTGAGTGATCTTCCGCTCTCCCACTGCACCCATGTCCCTCCACTCTTCAAGTTTGGGGATCACCGTGGTGAGAAGCTGAATGATGATCGACGACGTGATGTACGGCATGATCCCGAGACCGAACAACGCTGCCCGCGAGATCGCACCACCGGAGAAGAGGCTGAGAAAGCCGAACACTCCGCCCTTGACCTGCGATTCAAGCTCCTGAATCTTGCTGAAATCGATTCCGGGAACTGGAATGTTGGCGCCAAGCTGGTAGATCGCAATGATCAGAAGCGTAAAAAGCACCTTATTCCGGAGATCCGAAACACGAAAAATGTTCTTCAGACGGGAAAACACTCTCGGAAACTCCTCACCTGCGAGAAACCAGCCTGGCCGAAACGAGCCGGGAAGGTGTGGTTGCTATCGGTTCATCAGGGCATTGCCCCGTGCGGGTATTCTACGTCCACCATTGGGTCGTTCAACAATCACCGCAGAGCCACCATTCGCACGAATGGCCTCCGCAGCAGCCTTGGAGAAGCCGTGCGCCGAGACAGTGATCGCCTTCGACAGCTCGCCATTTGCAAGCACCTTCACCAACACACCCTTACGGACCACACCATGAGAGGCGAGTACTTCGGGATCGATGACGACCACACCTGACTCGGCAAGCTGATTCAGCACCGAGAGGTTCACTGCTGCGTACTCCACCCGGAACGGGTTGTGGAACCCCTTCAGCTTGGGGAGACGCTGCGTCATTGGGAGCTGTCCACCCTCGAAGCCCGCTGGGATCGTGTCTCGGGCGCCCTGACCCTTCGTACCGCGACCTGCCGTCTTACCGCCCTTGCCACCAATACCTCGACCGACGCGCTTCGGCGCCTTCTTCGAGCCCGGGGCGGGCTTGAGATCTTGTGTATGTAACACCATCGCTCCTATTCGACTTCTTCGGTCGTGATCAAATGCGTAACCTTCGCAATCATTCCTCGAATCTCCGGACGGTCTGGGAGCACGTTCGCGCTACCAATCCCCCGAAGTCCAAGCGCACGAAGGGTTCCACGATGCTTCGGCTTCGACCCGATCTCAGATCGAACCTGCGATACAAGAAGATTTGCCATCTCAGTGCTCCTTATTCGCCTTCGCGGTCTCGCGATAGGCCCGAAGTACACCTGCTGGGGTCACTTCGTCGGCCGCTTTACCGCGCAGACGAGCGATGTCATCCGGACGACGCAGCGACTTGAGACCTTCAATCGTCGCATGGGCAACGTTGATACCGTTGGAAGAACCGAGCGACTTGGCGAGGATATCCTTGATACCGGCCATCTCCAAGATATGTCGGGCAGCACCACCCGCGATCACCCCCGTACCAGGAGCCGCTGGCTTCAAAAGCACCCGACCAGCTCCCGCTTCACCGATTACGGGATGGGTAATCGTCGACCCCGCAAGTGGCACATCGATCATGGCCTTCTTGGCCTCCTCGATGCCCTTCTGAACCGCGAGACCAGCCTCTTTGGCCTTACCGTATCCAAGACCAACGCGACCCTGACCGTCTCCGACCACCATCAATGCAGTGAAGGAGAACCTCCGACCACCTTTGACGACCTTGGCTACTCGATTGACCTTGATCGTGCGCTCTTCGAACTGCACTTCCGACATCAGAACTCCAATCCACCTTCGCGAGCGGCATCAGCCAGCGCCGCCACACGACCGTGGTACTGAAAGCCTCCACGGTCAAAGACCACTTGCTTCACTCCCGCGGCAACCGCACGCTCCGCCAAGAGCGTCCCGACCTTCGCAGAGGACGACTTCTTGTCTCCGTTGTCAGAGCGAAGGCTCGCTTCGACCGACGAGGCCGCCGCGAGCGTCTTTCCCGAGACGTCGTCGATCACCTGGGCGACTATGTGCTTATTCGATCGAAACACCGAAAGCCGAGGGCGCTCGGGCGTTCCAAAGACCGCCTTACGCACACGTCGATGACGCTTCAGTCGCTGTTTCACTGCTGTGTGTGACGAGGTCGCCATGGCTAACTCCTCGAACCTTTCGAACTACTTGCCGGCCTTGCCGACCTTGCGAAGAACCTTCTCATCCTCATAACGGATGCCTTTACCCTTGTACGGCTCTGGCTTGCGAATCTTGCGAATATTCGCAGCGACCTGGCCAACTACTTCCTTATCGATCCCGCGAATCTCGATGCGGGTCGGCGAAGGGGTCGTAAAGGTGATCCCCTCTGGAGCATCGAACACCACTGGGTGTGAAAAGCCGAGCGCCAACTCCAACTGCGTGGGAGTCTTCGCGGCGGCACGATAACCCACCCCCACGATGTCAAGGTTCCTCACGAAACCCTGCGTCACGCCAACCACCATATTGTTCACCAGTGTCCGCGAAAGCCCATGAAGCGCTTTCGACTCGCGCTCGTCATTAGGGCGCTCGATCAGAAGTGCGGACTCTTCTCGCCGGATCGAAATCTGACCCGGGAGCTCACGGGAGAGCGAACCGTTCGGACCCTTCACGCTCACAAGTTGACCATCAATGGCCACCTCAACCCCAGTGGGTACCGGGACGGGAACTTTACCAATTCTCGACATTGTCCCTCCTTACCACACGTAGCAAATGACTTCGCCGCCGATGTTCGCCTTGCGAGCCTCTCGGTCGGTCATCAGACCGTGAGAGGTCGACAGAACGGCGACACCGAGACCACCAAGGACACGCGGAATAGTCTCCGCACGGGAGTACACCCTCAAGCCAGGCTTCGACACTCGCTGAATGCCAGATATCGTTCGCTCGCGCTCTGGCGAGTACTTGAGCTTCAGCTCGAGGGTCGTACCAGGTCGCCCTTCGGCAGCATCCACACTGAACCCAGAGATGAATCCTTCACGCTCCAAGATCTTCGCGAGACTCACCTTGAGCTTCGAGCCCGGCATACGCACGACATCGTGCCTCGCCATATTTGCGTTGCGAATACGCGTAAGCATGTCCGCAATCGGATCCGTCATCGTCATCGCAACCCTCCTTACCAGCTCGCCTTAGTCACACCAGGGAGTTCTCCCAGGTGCGCCATCTCACGGAGACAAATTCGACAAAGGCCGAACTTCCTATACACCGCATGGGGACGTCCACAACGCTGGCACCGCGTATACGCCCGAACACGAAACTTCGGAGTGCGCTGCGCCTTCGCGATCAATGCCTTCTTGGCCATGAACTATGCCCCTTCCCGCTTGAACGGAAATCCAAACTCGCTGAGCAGAGCCCTGCCCTGCGCATCATTCTTCGCCGACGTGACGATGGTGATATCCATACCTCGCGTCGCATCCACCTTGTCGTAATCGATTTCCGGGAAGATCAACTGCTCGGTGACCCCGAAGGTGTAGTTCCCATGTCCGTCGAAGGATTTCGGATTGAGACCACGGAAGTCACGAATACGCGGAATCGCCACCGCGATGAGCCGATCGAAGAACTCCCACATCCGATCTCCCCGAAGGGTCACTCGGACACCAATTGCATTACCTTCACGCAACTTGAAGCCAGCTACCGACTTCCTCGCACGAGTGACCACTGGACGCTGGCCCGCGATGATCTGAAGATCCCGCAGCGCGTTCTCGATGAGCGACTGCTGTTGGGTCGCACGACCTACACCGATGTTGAGCGAAATCTTCACCAGATTCGGCACCTGCATCGGATTACTCAGACCAAGCTTCTCCTGAAGGGCTTGCTTGACCTCACTGTCATAGCGCTCACGCAGGCGTGGACGTTGGGTCATCACCTGACTCACAGCTCACCTCCGCACTTTGCACACACGCGCACCTTCGTGCCGTCACCATCCACACGCGCACCAGCACGCGTCGGTCCACACTTCGAACATACGAGTGCGACATTCGATACGTGAATCGGCATGGCCTTGTCGATGATGCCGCCCTGCGTCGTCGCGGAGGTCGGCTTTGTGTGCCGCTTCGCAATGTTGACGCCAGATACGACGATCTTGTCCTCGGAAGGAATGGTCTTGACGACTTCGCCCTCGACACCCCGGTCCTTGCCCGCAAGGACTCGAACCTTATCTCCCTTACGCACCTTCATCACAACACCTCCGGGGCGAGGGAGATGATACGCATGAACTTCTTGTCACGTAGCTCCCTGCCGACTGGCCCGAAAATACGAGTCCCTCGAGGCTGCATTGCGTCGTTGATAAGCACCGCCGCATTCTCGTCGAAGCGGATGTAGCTTCCATCGGGTCGGCGTCGCTCCTTCTTGGTGCGTACCACCACACATTTCACCACGTCGCCACGCTTGACCGCAGCACCAGGAATCGCGTCCTTGACCGTAGCCACGAAGACGTCTCCGATACCGGCATAACGCCGACGCGAGCCTCCGAGCACCTTGATGCACAACACTTCTTTCGCTCCCGAGTTGTCAGCAACTCGAAGGCGTGACTCCTGCTGGATCACCTTGCACGCTCCAGAACCTCTACGAGACGCCAGCGCTTCAGCTTCGACATCGGTCGGATCTCCGTGACCCGAACTGTGTCACCTACCTTCGCCTGGTCCGACTCGTCATGGACATATAGCTTCTTGGTACGCTGCACCGTACGACCGTACCGCGAGTGACGCACCCGCTCCGTAATCCCGACGACAATGGTCTTTTCCATCCCCGCGGAGAGAACGACGCCGTCGCGCACCTTTCGTCGTGTCGTACGACCAGTTTCAGTCTGCGACTCTTCCATCACTCACCTACCTCTCGGGCCAGCGCGCGCTCGGTCTGGATCCCAAGGATCCGTGCGATCTCACGCTTCAATACCTTCAACCGCGCGCTGTTCGAGGACTGCGCCGTCGCAAGCTGGAAACGAAGGTTCATCAGCTCTCGACGCGACTCCTCGAGTCGCTCTGCCAACTCAGCGTCGGCGAGCTCGCGAAGCTCCCCTGCCTTATTCACGACTTCACCTCCGGCGCTGCGTCCTCGCGAACGACAAATCTCGCCTTGATCGGGAGCTTCTGAATCGCACGCGACATAGCTGCGTGCGCAAGCTCTTCCGGCACTCCACCAAGCTCGAACATGATCCGTCCCGGCTTCACCACTGCGACCCAGAACTCTGGGTTACCCTTTCCTGAACCCATGCGAGTTTCAGCAGGCTTTTGCGTGACAGGCTTGTCAGGGAAGATACGAATCCACACCTTCCCACCACGCCGAACGTGACGCGTCATCGCGATACGAGCCGCCTCGATCTGTCGAGCCGTGATCCATCCAGGCTCGAGCGCCTGGATACCATACTGTCCGAACTGGACGTCATTCCCGCCTTTGGAGAGACCGGTCATACGACCTCGATGCGTCTTACGATGACGCACACGACGAGGCATCAACATCTCAATCCACCTCTCGCTTGAAATGGGGCGCCTCATGGGAGGCTTCCTTCGTGCGGCGCTCGATCTCTTCCTCCTCAAGAAGGAGCTTCTCAAGTGCCTCGGTGTCGCCAGCCTTTTGCTCGAGCAACTCGGCAGGCGCCACACCCGTCTGCTCCTCAAGGGCGACAGGGGTCTCGACCTGCTCCTCCGCGGCGGGACGTCGACGTCCTCCACCAGCGGTGATCACTCGACGCGGCCGCTCAGGGCTCGCGGGAGCTGGCGCCGCCACCTGACCAGTACTTGTCTTGTAGGGCAGGATGTCACCCTTGTAGATCCATACCTTCACACCGATACGACCGAAGGTCGTACGAGCCTCTCGAAATCCGTAGTCGATGTCAGCACGGAGAGTATGACGAGGAACACGTCCCTCGCGGTACGACTCCTTACGAGCCATTTCCGCACCACCAAGGCGACCGGAGCACATCACGGTGACACCCTGTCCCCCGGCCTTTTCGACCACCTGGAGCGCGCGCTTCATCGCTCGACGAAAACTCACGCGCCGAGAGAGCTGATCAGCAATTCCCTGCGCCACAAGCGCGGCATCGAGCTCAGGCTGCTTGATCTCCTCGATATTGATCTGTACCTTCGGATTCCCGGTGATCTTGACAAGTGCGGCACGGAGACGATCCGCCTCTGAGCCCTTCTTGCCGATCACGATGCCGGGACGAGCCGTAAAGATATCCACCTTGAGACGATCGCGGGTGCGTTCGATCTCCACGCGAGACACCGCGGCGGCCTCGAGCTCAGACATCAGGAAGCTGCGGATCTTGTGATCCTCGACCACCCAGTTCTTGTAGTTCTTCTCGTCGAACCAACGGGACTTCCAATCCGTCGTCACGCCGAGACGGAATCCGTAGGGATGTACCTTCTGTCCCATATCAGTCCTTCTCTCCCTCGCCGTTCGATACCACTTCGGTCGATTCGGTCGCGGTGACCTCGTCGTTCACCGATTCAGAAACGGCTACTTCAGGCGTTACCTCTTCAGACACGTCGAGGGCCGCAATCTCCTGCGTCGCCGGCTCTTCGACCGTCACAGACGAGATCGCAACTTCGCCAAGAGCGCTTTGCGCTTCTTCAGCCACCTGCGAGCGACGTGACGAACGCACACGTCGGCTTCGTCGATTCGCGGAATCGGCTCGCTGCTTCTCTCGGATGATGCGCAGCTTCTCCTCTGGGAGGCGCTCGACCA
>JBMFXL010000022.1:0-11056 GCA_049964275.1 Acidimicrobiales bacterium
CCTTGCAACCACGCTTCGCCGGCCTGCCCAGGTTCAACCACCTCCCCATGCTCATCACGGAGCGAGAGACGCGTACCAGCCATCATGATGCCTGAATAGTTCGCCACAAAACTGTCGGGATCGACCCTCCCCATGGCCACCATCCCCGCAGCTTCGGTCTGCCCATACATGCAGTAGTAGGGCACCGAGGCCGCCAGGTACCGAAGCACCGTATCGGGCACCTCGAGGCCGGTCACGAACGCAAGCTTCGAAGAAGGCTCTACTCCAATCGATGCGCATGCATTGAGAATTCGCTCGCCCATTGGTGCGAACGCCGCGTAGTAGGTGATCAGGTCGCCACCAATGGCCTCGGCTACCCGAGACGCGTCGAATGCGCCGACAACGGTGTTGCACACCGCATTACAGGTCGCGACAAACATGAGGTAGGCGCCGAACGTATGCGTGAGAGGGAGCAACACACCATGTCGTGATCCCTCTCCGATTCCCACCGACTGACTCGTCTGCGCTGCCTGCGCGAGCAGGTTCCCATGCGTGATCACCGCGCCCTTTGGACGTCCTTCGACCGCAGCGGTATACATGATCAACATCGGCGTATCTCGATCGATCATCTCCTCGGTGCACTCGACTCGCTCGCCGTTCAAGAGATCGTCGAAGGCCACTATCGAGCCGGCTGAACCCTCGAATGCGCATAAGGGGGTCCCAAGAGGCATGAGTCTCCCAAGCCGTTCGGCATCCGCAATCGAATCAGCGACCCCGAGGGCTGGATCAACTGACTGAACGATGAATGAGATGTCGTCGTCGGTGAGTCGAGCCTCGAGGGGCACCACCGAAGCGCCAAGGTACGCAGCCGCCCAATACAGTTCTATGAACCGATGGCAGTTAGGCGCGAAGACGACGATACGATCCCCGCAATCGACACCGAGTCCCCGAAGCCCACCAGCGAGCTTGCGTACGCGGTCGTCCATGGTCGCAAAATCAATGCGCAGCTGACCACAGGCCACCGCGAGCTCCTGAGGAACGCGAGCAACGACCTTCTGCAGTTGATCGACGAGATTGAGCGACCTGTCGCTCATGAGACCTCTCTCCATGTCGAGCCCCAAGGACCGATCACTGTTCAGTTGTCACACGTACGAACTTCACCGTACCAACTGCGATCTCCTCAGGTTCGACAAAAATGATCTCGACAGGCACCTGAAGCTCCTCCTCGAGACGGTTCGCGAGATGGACATCAAGGCCATGCTCGCGCTCTCCCTGTACGGTCGTACGTACTCGAAGTCGGCCCTGTGGCTGGGCCTGCTCTTTGACAAGTTGGTACGCGGCAAACTCGGTTTTGGGATGCGCCCACAAGATGTTCTCCACATCGTCGGAGAACACACGACGGTTCGCCACCGCTACGGACCAGGCGTATCGTCCTCGATAGTTCACCCGCGCATGGGTCGAGCCACATCCACACGGAGTGTCGTCGATCACCACGACGTCCTCCATCCGATAGCGAATGAACGGAGTCGCCTCCGCCCAAAGATTGGTGACGACGAGCTCCCCTTCATGGCCATTGGTTACCGACTCGAGCGTGGTCGAGTCCACCGTCTCGATGTAGAACTGGTCCTCCAGATAATGCATGGATGGGGCAGACAAATGACACTCCGATGCGGGAATGTACTGATCCCCAGATGCACCCATGTTCCAATAGGGGACTCCCCAGGTGTCTTCGAGGATCTTCCTTCGCGCAGGAGTACACAGGAATGCTGAGTAGATGAATGACAGGTTGGGATGAATATCGGTCGGCACAAGACCCTGCTGACGCAGGTACTTCACCTCGATCTCAGGGTGGTAGATGAAGATCGCGTTCATATCTGCGCCTGCGAGAAGTTCAAGATTGGTCTGCACAACGGAGCGATTATCGAACTCGAGTGTAAAGACGGTCGCGCCTATCTTGCGGGCACCCCACGCGGTCATCGAATAGCCATGCCACGTCATGGCGGCCTCGAGCCAGTTGTTCGTTCGGTGACCTGCACGAATACCTACTCGATAGAGCATCCGTGCGAAGTTCTCGGCACTCTGCTCCCAGTCCGCCTCAGAGATACCAAAGACGTTGGGCGCGCCTGACGTACCAGTCGACTTGTGGACCTTCTTGAGACGATCGACCGGTACCGCGAGCGTGCCACAGAATGGATCACCGGTCGATGAACGATACCTGCGTAGATCGTCCTTGCCCATGACTGGAAGCTTGGTGATGTCGTCGATCGAGCCGATGTCGCTGGGTTTTACACCCGCCGCGTCATAGAAATCACGGAAGAAGCCGCTGTGCTCGTAGACGTGTTGAACCTGATGAACCAGTCGCTCGCTCTGAAGATCACGGAGCTTGTTCCGCGGCATCGTCTCGATTGACGGGTTCCAATGCTGTGATGGCTGTCGATCCACGGACCTACCCCCTGTGTGCCGGCCCCTCCCTCCGGATGACGCTCAATCTAGTCACCACATGAATATCTAGTCAAGCCTTGAAATTGCGAAGGCTAAACAACGACGCTCTTAATTAACGTCGCTCTCGAGTCCGGCTCGCCGCAGGACCTCCTCGGCCATCTTTCGATGGACGGCATCCACCATCTGTCCGTCGACGACGCCAACCCCACCGGCAAGCGCATCGAGCACCGATCGAGCGTGAGCAATCTCCGCTGCACTCGGAGCAAACAGCTCATTAGCGAGACTCACCTGGCGTGGATGAAGACAGATCTTTCCTCCATAGCCGAGATCCTTGGCGAACATCGCGTCCTGACGAAACCCTTCGTCGTCGCGCACCGACACGTAGGCCTGGTCGAGAAGGCCAACGCCACCAAGGCGGCCATCGATACGAACCATCGAACGCGCATACAGCACCTCGAGATTGTCCTGCCTCCGAGTTCCACCAAGGTCGGCGATCAGGTCTTCAGCCCCAAAATAGGCGAGATCGAACCCACTTTCGAAGATCTCCCGTGCATATGCCACGCCCCTGGCGGACTCGATACCCGCAAGGAGAATCGAATCGTCACCAGGGTGCCAACGCACATCCCGTCGGAGGGCAGGCGCCACCTCATGGGATTCGACCTTCGGAACCACGAGCCCATCGAGGTCCAGTTCACCCGCAAGCACAAGGTCGAGTTCGCACTCATCGCTACCGAACTCATTGACTCTGAGCAGTAACGGAGCGTTGAAGTCCCGACGAATTGCAGGGATGACCGACCGCAGGTTTGCGCGAGCCTCAGCCTTTTGATGCGGGGCCACCGCGTCTTCGAGGTCGACGATTATGAGGTCAGCACCGAGCGAGCGAGCTCCAAGAAGCATCTTCTCCGAGGTCGCAGGGACAAATAGTGCACTCCGAGGCGCGATGCTCACAAAGATACCCCCTTGCGGGTCGAAGAAGTCTCACGCGGCCGAAGACCGCATCAACGAACCTTACCGCTGTTTTCTCAAGGGGACATCACGTGTGTGCTACGCAGCGCGAGCGGCTCTCTTTGGATCCATCGCTCCATGGTGGACACGACCGAACAGATGGGTCACCCTGCGACGCTCGGCGCCCAGGGTGGCGTCGGCTAAAAGCCGAAAAGCCTGCGTCCACCCGACCGTGGAGTGTCATGACCCTGACATCTCTCGGACTTGGCGACACCCGCAAGCGCTTGTTCAATATGCTGGCCACATCCGGCCCACGTTGGCTTTTGACAGACTGAGCAGTTGACTCTTCTACACATACCCCATAGGGTATAAGGTTCCTCCTCCAACCACGCCCACAAAAAACGATTTTCTCATATTCGTCGAGTCGAACCTCCGTTTCGGCCCCGGGCGGCGCAACGACATTCAAGGGGTGCAGGTTCTACCTCGATCCCTCTCCACCAGTCCACAACGTCTCTCGTTGGCCACAGGGAGCGTGTAACGATCGGACTGGGGTCCAGGACCGTGCCTCGAAGGTTCCTCGTTGGGTACGTTGAGCAAGCTGACGGTGCATTCGACGATTTGTTTACAGTTTCTTGAAGTTGTGAATATTCTTCGACAATGAGGATGCAGGGGTGTATTTTGTGAGCCACGGTACAACGACATCGATCCACAACGAACGCGAGGACTCGAAGTGAAACTGACCATCATCGGCGCAGGCGCCATCGGGGGAACCATCGGTGCCCACATGATTCGGGCCGGACACGAAATCGTGCTCTGTGATGCCGACCACGCACACGTCGATGCAATCAATCGATCCGGTTTGCGCATCGAGGGACCGGTCGAGAACTTCACGGTCGAAGCGCATGCGATCACTCCTGACCAATTACCCCCCCAGTTGGACAAGGTTGCGCTTGCGACGAAGAGTCACCACACCGCCACGGCAGCCGAGGTACTCCGCGGGAGAATCGCACCCGGCGGATACCTCGTGAGCTTCCAAAACGGTCTCACCGCTGACGCGCTCGCTGACGTGGTCGGGTGGGACAATCTACTCGTCAGCTTCGTGAACTTCGGTGCGGACGTGATGGCGCCTGGTGTGATCATGCAGGGCAATATCGGGACCTTCCGTGTAGGTGAACCACGACAGAACGTCATCACCGACAGGGTCCGCGAGCTCTGCGACGCACTCCCCTACGCCGAACCTACCGACAACGTGATGGGGTACCTCTGGGGCAAGGAGGCATATGGTGCAATGCTCTACGCAGGGGCCGTGTCCGATCTCTCGATCGCGGATCACCTCGAGAGTCCGAAGTATCGTCCCCTCATGCTCGCCATTGCGAAGGAGGTACTCGACCAGGCTCCCGTACCCGTACTTGGCTTCGACGGATTCGAGCCGAGTGATCTCGAAGGATCCCTCGACCGCCTGGTGGCGTTCAATCGCGCGAGTGCAAAATCGCACTCCGGCATCTATCGAGACCTCATGGTGCGCAAGCGCAAGACCGAGGTCGACGACCTCCTCCATGACCTGAAGGGGCCGCTCACCACCCACACCGGAAGGCTAATCCAGGCGATCGAACGCGGTGAGCGCACATGCGAGGTCGCAAACCTGGACTTGCTCGACACCTACCGCAAGGCCCACGAGGCCGATCCACGACTCGCAGCCATCGTCCATCTTGTCGATGCCCCTCTCCGCGCGCCCAAGGGCCCACTCCATGGAGTCAGCATCGCGGTGAAGGACTCAATTGCGGTGGAAGGGCTCCCTCGCTCCAACGGCAATCCCAACGATGCAAAGGCAGCGCCCGAATCTGGCGATGCCTCGGTCGTCCGTCGCATACGCGATGCAGGCGGAGACGTCTTTGCAACGACAACCCTTCTCGAGTATGCGGCCGGTGCACCACACCCAGACATCCCCGACGCGCGCAATCCCCACGACCTTGCCTACACTGCGGGAGGATCGAGCGGAGGGTCAGCAGCCGTGGTAGCCGCGGGGATCGCACCCATGGCGGTGGGAACCGACACCGGTGGCTCGCTACGCATTCCTGCGCATTACTGCGGAGTGCCCGCGTTCCTGCCCACGCTCGGCACGGTTCCAAGCGACGGGATCACACCGCTATCGCCCTCGCTTGACAGAGCCGGTCTGTTCGCAGCGGATCTCTCCTTGCTCAGGACTGGACTCCGCGTGATCACCGGTCTCCAGTTCACCCAGAGCCCCTCTCAGGTGCCACTCAAGGTGGGGATCATGGAAGGCCACCTCTACCATACCGACACACGACCAGACGTTCGTGAGGCCTGTGAACGTGCAATTCGTTCGCTCGACGCAGGCGGAGTTACGACATTCGAGGTCGATGTCACGATCTTCGACCAACTCGGCGAGACCTTTGACCCAATCGTTATGTATGAACTCTACGAGTGCTTCGGCGCACGATTCGAGCAGGATCCCGCTCACTTCGGGGCTCCGACTGCACGATTGATAGAGTCCTCTAAGGCAGTGACGAGGACTCAGTACGAAGAGGCACTCGCCACACGCGAGTCGCTTGTCTCCGAGGCGCTCAAGGTCTTCTCCGAGCCCGGAATCGTCCTCGTCGAGCCGGTCGCTCCTTACGTTGCACCACATGAGAATCCACCCATGGACTCTCACGATGGCTATCTCGAAGGACTGTTCACTCGGACGCACAACCTGACGGGATCACCGTCCGCATCGATCCCGCTCCCGGTCCCCCAAGGTTCGCTGCCGGTGGGGCTCATGGTCTCGGGCGCGCCCCATAGCGACGAGCACCTCCTCGACGCCCTCGTACGGATCGCTGAGCTCATCTGATACTCGGCTGAGCCGCCGCCGGGGGGACGGCGGCAGCTCGCGCCGCATCGCTGTCACATGTGCGCATTCCTTGCGCAATGTGACAGCGGATCAACCGCGAACGATCAGGTCGTCCACGATCGTCGACAGCACCGCAAGCGGTACCGCGCCATTTCCAAGTGCCACGTCATGGAACGCCCTAATGTCGAAGCGATCACCCAGAGCGGCCTCAGCACGACGTCGTTCACTGACGATGTGACGCCGACCAATCATGTAGGCAAGCGCTTGGCCCGGCCATGCGATGTAACGATCGATCTCGTTCCGCACATTTGCCTCGGTCGTCGCAGTGTGACTCCACATGAAGTCCATCGCCTTCTGACGCGACCAGCCGTAGTAGTGCATTCCCGTATCGACTACCAATCGACATGCCCGAAGCGCGTCGAAGGAGAGCATCCCAAGTCGGGCGAGGTCGGAACTGTACAGCCCCATCTCATCAGCAAGACGCTCCGAATACAGTCCCCAGCCTTCGACGAATCCGCAGACCTCCGCGTCGAGATACCGGCGGAAGCGCGGTATCGAGGGAACCGCTTGGGAGGTGGCGATCTGAAGATGATGTCCAGGGATACTCTCGTGAAACGCCAGCGCCTCATACTCATAGCGATAGCGAAGTTCCGGCTGTGCCGTCAGCACGCAGTGCGCTCCCGGCCTCGAACCGTCTTCGGAGGGCGGTCGATAGTACGCAAGGGGCGCGTTTCCCGCCTCGATCGGGCTGATCTCCTCGATCACGCAGTCTGCGATCGTCCTCTCAGGGAAGAATCTCGGCACGGCCTCAGTCGCTCTCTCGAGCGCACTCTGCACGACCTGGACGATCTCATTGGTGGTGGTAAATCGAAGCGCCGGATCCTCCCGAAGTCGACGATAGATCACCTGGATATCGGACTCGCCAAGGGCGGCCTGTCCAATTCGTTTCCACTCTTCCTCGAGTGCCTCGAGTACACCGAGGCCCACCTGGTGGATCTCCTCAGGTCCCATGGTGGTCGTAGTGTGCTTGCGCACCGCATCGAGGTATCCAGCCGCTCCCCCCTCCACATGTCCGATCCCAACGGCATCATCGGGACGTGCATTCGGCGCCATCTCATCGGCAAGCACCGCGCGGAGACGTCGCATCTCGGGCCAGACCGAGCGCGAGACGATGTTCTCAAAGCGTGCACGCTGAGACGGTGTATCGAGTTCAGGCGGAAGCGGCACGTTGATGAACGCATCTCCCGCCGCGCCTTGGGCTAGGTGACCGTCGAGCTGTTCGATGGCCTGCGCGACGCCGACCCTTGTCGAGAATCTCCCCTCCGCTTGCGCGAGTCGGAAGCTTTCGACGATGCCCGCGAAGTAGCCACCGAGTGCGCCAAGGCGGCTCTCATACGCGTCGACTGCCTCCTTCGTGCGGACGACCGCGACCGGAACCGACTGGAACGCCATCGCCTGGGGCGCTGCATACGACGCCGCCGAGGCATTGGCCTCCCAAAGTCGGTGCCGATGCTCGGTCGCCATCCCAAACACGAGCGCACTGAGCACCTCTTTGTCGACACGTGTCGCAAGATCGGTGGGCTCAGGAACCGAAGCGAGCTCCGCTTCGACCAACGCCAGTCTCCGGAGCGCCTCCTCGGAGGCTCCTCGCCGTGGATCCGGGGTCGCATCGTCGAAACCTGTCACACCAAGTACGGTCGCCGTATATGGGTCCGTAGAGTGCGCAATCTCGAAGTACGCGTCGCCCAAGGAGAGAACCTTCTCACGGGTCGGATCGGTCATTGCTGTGCTCCTTGCTCTGGTCCAGTCGCCTCGGACTCGAAATGCCAAATCGCTCGCAATGCGCGCACGATGTTTCCACCAAGCACCTTGGTAATCTCCTCATCGGAGTACCCGTGCTGAACCAACCAACAGGTGAGGTTCACAAAGTTCTCGGTGGGATTCTCAAGACCCGCGACGTAAGGAACACGCGGATATTCGAGGTCGCCTCCTATCGAGGAGATTCGGAGCATTTTGGCATAGACCGTGTGCATGCCAACGTGATCGCCGTACAACGTGTCGGGACCGAATGCGACATGGTCGATGCCGACCATGTCGGCAATGTACTCGAAGTGATCCATCACCGAATCGATGGTGTGCGAGGGATGCGCATGCGACAAGGTGGTGTGAGGAGCGGCCGACATCCCAATGACCCCTCCCGTGTCAGCGATCGCCCGCAGTACGTCATCAGGTTTCATTCGCGAGGTCGGCCAGACCGAACGTGCCCCTGCATGGGTCATGAGAATCGGCGCCTCAGCAGCTGCACACACGTCGAGGGCGGTGCGGTCCGAGGAGTGCGAGACATCCACCGCGAGTCCGAGCTGGGCCATGCGATGAAGCGCACGCCGACCTAAGTTGGTCAAACCCCCATCATTTGGTTCAGCCAAGCCGGATCCAAGTGAGTTGCCATCAGAGTACGCAATACCAATCTGACGTAGTCCGAGACCGAACAGCACATCGAGTCGATCGAGTTCGTTCTCGATCGGCGTCGCCGCCTCGAGGCCGAAGACCAACGCGACCTTGCCGGTGCGCTTGGCCTCGTAGATCGAACCAAGCGAGGTCGCACAGATCACCTCGTCCTGATGCGCGAGGTCAGCCTGGCGCATTCCCAGGTCGATCACGATGTCGTCGAACTTCCAGGGCGCCTTCGCGGTCACGCATCCGGTACCGTCCATCATGTTGTCGAAGATCGCGGTCATCTTGGACGCGGCAAGACCCTCATATGCGGTCCGTTGGCGACCAGTTCGGTTGTAGGCCGGAGCATCTGCCATGTTGGCAGGAAACACCACCGGATGGTCATGGAGGCTGATCAGCAGCGAACGAGCGACCAGATCCTCGACACGGGTGCGCTCGGACTCATTGAGCCCGAACTCATAGGGAGGCACACGATCTCGTTCGGGAGCGAGATCGAACTCCTCGTAGTCCTCACCCGCGATCAGGTAGTCGTACGCGCGGTAGCGCTTTGAATCGCTCATGGATGCCTCCGAAGTTCGGGCCGTCGGCCGAGTTCGTACATGAGTGCGCTCCAGGCGACCATGCCTTCCCTGAGTCGTCGAATTCGGAGATACTCGTTAGGCGCATGGAGTCGCTCATCTGAGGTCGAGAACGAGAAGAAGAGCGTCTTCGCACCCAATTCCTCCTCGAAGAGCGTGGAGGCCGGCAAGGTACCCGCAATCGCCGCGAGCAGCACCTCCTGTCCTGGGTAGACGACCTCGAGCGCTGCCTTGGCAGCGAGGATCGACGGGTGCTCCGCATCGACGAAGTACGCAGGAAGGCGGGGCGGATCGAACTCGATCGACACAGTGACTCCTGGGGTCTCCTGCGCCTTGACGTGACGCTCGATCGCCTGCACCACGGCATTGGGGTCCTGGCCACGAACAAGACGGCACGAGAGATAAGCAACCGCCTGGTGAGGTATCACTGTGTACTTGCCCCCGCCGGAGATGCCATTGACCTCGAGAGTTGGGCGCTCCCAGAGGCGCTCGAGCGTGGTGTACCCCGGTTCACCATGAGGCTGACGCACGCCGAAGGGCCCAAGAAACTCTTCGTCCGAGAAGTTCACTCTGGCGAGTTCCTCACGCCGAGCGTCAGAAAGCTCGTCGATGCCGTCGTAGAAGCCCTCCACGCATATCGCGCCATCGGGGGTTCGCATCGAGTCGATCACCTGCACCAATGCATGGATCGGATTTGCGACCGTCCCGCCGTATCGACCAGAGTGAAGGTCGATGTCTGCCCCATTGGCAACCAGATCGAAACTGATCAGGCCCTTGGACGTCAACGAGAGGCTCGGCTCGCTCGCTCGCCACATGGCGCCGTCTGCTGAGATGACCAGATCACAGGCAAGGCGCTCAGCTTCTCGCGCAACGAATGAGGGAAGACTTGGACTCCCGATCTCCTCTTCACCCTCGAAGAGGAACTTGAGGTTGAGCGGGAGTACACCGTCTTGCTCGATGATCGCTTCCAGTGCCTTGAGCACGATGTAGACGGGGCCCTTGTCATCTGAGATCCCACGTCCGACCGCGACGTCGCCTTGACGGGTAAGGGTGAACGGGGATGAGTTCCACTCGTTCAGATCACCCGTGGGTTGCACATCGTAGTGGCCATAGATCAACACGGTTGGGAGCGAAGGATCACGCAGATAACTCCCTGTCACCACGGGATGTCCGCCGGTTTCTGCGATTTCTATGTCCGCGAAGCCGAGATGGGCAACCAGCCACTCCGCCGCTCGACGCATCGTGTCCGCATCAGCGTCCCGGCTCACACTCGGGATCGCTACGTAAGCTGCAAGTTCTTCGAGGAACGCCTCGTCCGTCTGTTCAGAAAATGCCATGGCCGCCGTCGATTGCAATCGTCTGACCGGTCACCCACGACGCATTCTCCGAGACGAAGAACGCCACCCCGTTTGCGATATCACGGGGTTCCCCAAGACGCCGAAGCGCGATTCCTTCCACCAGGCGACGCTGGCCCTCTTCGCCGTAGCTCTCCCATTGTGCCTGGGTGGTCGGATTGGAGAGCACGAATCCCGGAGCGATACAGTTCACCGTGATATTGAATTGCCCAAGCTCATGGGCCATCTGACGAGTGAATCCGATCTGCGCAGCTTTCGCGCTTGCGTAGGCCTGGATCCCGGTGAGACTCACGCTGCGACCAGCGCCAGAGGAAATGTTCACGATTCTTCCCCACCGTTGTTGCTTCATGTGCCCAACGACGGCACGAGTGCAATGAAAAGTGCCGGTGAGATTCGCATCCACGACCGCGCTCCATTGCTCATCGGTGATCTCCTCGATTGGATGATGCACC